>NZ_CP022382.1:2155000-2320000 GCF_002302565.1 Capnocytophaga canimorsus
TTACTTAACACTCTATCTACTTCACCTCTACTCATAGCTTTTTCTATATCTCTCGCTATATCTTCTCCTACTGCTTTTTCCAATCTATTTCTTCCATTTATCCAAGTATCGGACATTTGTTTTGTTTTTCCATCACTTCTGATAATACTACATAAGATAACTTGAAGTTTTTGGTAAAATATCCTAACATTACTCCAAGATTGTCATAATGATCTGTTACAAACTCCACCCCTCCTAATGTTTTCTCAAAAACAGGTTCAAATTTAGTGTTTAGTTGATTGTTAATCGAATTTCTATCCATTCCAAATTTTAATTCACCTACCTTTTCAAACGGTTTAATTATATTTCTCATAATTTAATTATTAAAATTTTCCATTTTTCTTATACCAATCTCTTAATTGTTCGATAGCTTCATCGTATTTGTCTCCAGATTTTTCACTAATGATATATTATAAACTACCTTCAAGGCATAGATTAAAAAATCATCAAAAAAAACCGGATTTGAAAAATCCGGTTTTTTTAATTCTTCTATAAAGTTAAAATTATTTAGCAAAGGCGTGTTCGTACTTTTGAACCTTGTTCCACGCACCTCGTGTAAAATCAGGAATTTCAACAGGAGCACTTCCGTTTTCAAGAGAAATTTTAGAAAGCGGAACTAGGCAAGACCATTCTGCCAAATCATAAACGTCCATATCCAAAGGTAAACCATTTTGTAAGCAGTATATCAATCGATAATCCATAATGAAATCCATTCCTCCGTGTCCGCCTACCTTTTTAGCTTGTTCTTCCAATTCTTTATGGATAGGATGCTTGTATTTTTCCATTAAAGCTTTTTTAATTTCAGCAGAAACAAAACCGTGTGCGTTTAAGTTTTCGTGGTTAGGCACCTCATCTGCAGATACATTTTCAGGGCGTAAAGTAAAGCCTTCAATAGGATATTTATTAGCAAATCCTTCTGTACCTGTTAATTGATACATTCTTGAGTACGGACGAGGAGTCATTACGTTGTGTTGAATTTGCATTGTTTTTCCTTTCTCAGTTTTGATTAAGGTCATTGTATGATCTCCGTTTTGGAAATCGGGTGCTTCTTTTCCAGTAAGTTTTTTGTAGTATTTTGGTCCGTTAAAAGGTTTGGTGTCTATGGAAACCAAATAATTCATTTTATCACCACGATGGATATTAAGTGCTTGACAAGCAGGACCTATGCCGTGTGTAGGATAAACATCTCCACGATTTTCTCTATTGTATTCCAAGCGCCAATTTTCCCAATAAGCACCCCAGAAATCTTCTAAACTATGAATGTAAGCACCTTCTGCGTGGATAACCTCTCCGAATAAGCCTTTTTGAGCCATATTAAGGGTCGTTAGTTCAAAAAAGTCGTAAACACAATTTTCGAGCATCATACAATGCAATTGTTTTTCTTCGGCTTTGTTGATAAGTGCCCAAATATCTTCTAAGCTCATAGCTCCTGGTACTTCAATGGCAACGTGTTTTCCGTGTTCCATAGCGTAGAGAGCCATCGGAACGTGGTGTTTCCAATCGGTAACAATGTACACCAAATCAACGTCGTCTCGCTCACAAAGCCCTTTCCAAGCATCTAAAGAACCACTATATTCCGCTGCACGGGGTACTTGAGCTTCATCTAGTATTTTTTGGGTTTTTTCTACTCTTTCAGGAACCACATCACACAGAGCGGTTATTTTTGTTCCAGGGATATGTGTAAACCGTTTTACTGCTGACGGACCGCGCATTCCCAACCCGATAAAGCCTACACGAACAGTTTCTAACTTCGGAGTAACTAGCCCTACAACATCTTTTTGACCTGCAGGACGCTCAGGTGCAAACACCTTAATGGGTTGAATTTCTCCTTTTGAACCACCTTCTGTTTTGCAGCCTGAATTGCAGTTACAACTTGCAACTCCTAAAGAGATGGCTGCCACAATGATAAGATTTCTTAATTTTTTATACATAATAGTTTATGTTTGAGGTTAATTATACTAGCCACAAAAATAACATTTTTATAACAAATTAAAAAACAAAAAAATCTTTTTTCGGTTGAAAAGAAAGTAAGAGGCTTTTCTATAAAACTATTGTTTGAGCCATTGAGTGAAAATCCGTTTGAATTTGTTGATTTTAGGAGTGATGATTTGACTACAATAAAATTCCTCCATATTCTGCGAATAGAAATTGTCGTGGTAAGACTCCGCTGGGTAAAAAACATCTAATTTGGATATTTCGGTAACGTACTTGTGGGGCCATAAATCCGAATCCTCAAAAAATTGTTTTGATTTCAGAGCTGCTTTTCGTTGATAATCATTATGATAGAATATAGCAGAGCGATATTGTGTACCATAGTCAATTCCTTGTTGATTTAAAGTGGTGGGGTTGTGGATGTTCCAAAAAACAGCTAGTAAATTTTCGAAAGAAATAACATTAGGGTCATAGGTGATTTGTACAACTTCGGCGTGTCCAGTTACTCCATCACACACTTCTTCGTAAGTAGGGTTAGGGGTGTGCCCTCCTGTATATCCTGATTTTACGTGTATTACACCTTTCAAAAGCTCGAAAATAGCTTCCACACACCAAAAACAACCTGCCCCAAAAGTAGCCGTTTTGTATTTTTCTGTGATATTTTCGTTTACAGATAACATAATGAAGTCCGTAATGTTTAAATGTTAAGTTGCACACGTAATTGGGGCAAAACTAATATTTCAAGTTAATTTTACAAAAAATATAATGTGATAGATTTGTTAAAAATAAATGCGATAAATCAGTCTTAATTTTTCATTTTGTTTATTGTCTTTCATTTTTAGTGCTTTTTGTTTCCTTGATAAATACATATCTTTGTGCCTTATTCTTCTATTAAGAAATGAAAACCAAAGAAATACTTATAAAAGGAGCTAAGCTCCACAATTTAAAAGACATTACGGTTGGCATTCCGCGTAATCAATTGGTAGTGATTACGGGCTTATCGGGTTCGGGAAAGTCCAGCTTGGCGTTCGACACACTTTATGCCGAGGGGCAACGCCGTTACGTGGAAAGCCTTTCGTCTTACGCACGTCAGTTTTTAGGAAGACTCGACAAACCCAAAGTGGATAACATCGTGGGAATTGCTCCCGCTATAGCTATTGAACAGAAAGTCAATACTTCTAATCCGCGTTCTACCGTAGGGACGTCCACAGAAATCTATGACTATTTAAAATTACTCTTCGCTCGTATCGGAAAAACGTACTCGCCCATTTCTGGCAAAGAAGTGAAAAAACATTCTGTTACTGATGTAGTTGATGCCGTTTTGAACTATCCTGAGCGAACAAAATTACTGCTTTTAGCTCCCGTGCATATTGCCGAAGGTAGGAAAACGCCCCAAGTGCTTCAAATTTTATTACAGCAGGGTTATGCACGTATTCAGCATAAAGGCGAAATTATTCGCATTGACGAAGCCGACCTGAATAGTATAAGTTCTGATTTTCTGCTTGTTATCGACCGAATTATTGTACAACACGATGAAGATTTTAAACATCGATTAGCAGATGCCGTTGATACTGCTTTCTTTGAAGGAAAAGGCGAATGCATCATCGAAGAGGTTGAAAATCAGAACAAACAAACGTTCAGTAACCGATTTGAATTGGACGGCATTGAGTTTTTTGAACCCAATGTTCATTTGTTTAGCTTCAACAATCCGTACGGAGCTTGTCCCAAGTGCGACGGATATGGCGATACCATTGGGCTTGATGAAGAGTTAATCATTCCGAACACAGCTCTTTCCGTGTACGATAATTGCATCTTTCCGTGGCGAGGCGAAACGATGAGTTGGTATCGCGATCAGCTGGTTTTGAATGCTTACAAGTTCGATTTTCCCATTCACAAGCCGTGGTTTGAACTCACCAAAGAGCAAAAACAATTGGTTTGGAAAGGCAATAAATTTTTCACCGGACTGACAGATTTTTTCAAAGAACTTGAAGAAAAAAGTTATAAAATACAAAATCGAGTACTACTTGCACGTTATCGCGGAAAAACCAAATGCAACGAATGCGATGGGAAACGCTTACGAAAAGAGGCTGATTACGTAAAGATTAACGGCAAAAGTATTTCAGATTTAGTTGATATTTCCATAGAAGAATTACAAACTTTCTTTAAAGAGCTGAAACTTTCTGACTACGAAAGAAGTATAGCCAAACGCTTACTTGTGGAGATTGAAAATCGATTGCAATTCCTTTCGGACGTAGGATTGAACTATTTGACCCTCAATCGTAAGTCAAACACGCTGTCAGGCGGAGAAAGCCAACGTATCAATTTGGCAACTTCATTAGGAAGCAGTTTGGTAGGCTCAATGTATATTTTGGACGAACCCAGTATTGGTTTGCACCCGAAAGACACTGAAAAACTCATCGGAGTACTCAAATCGTTACGTGATTTGGGCAACACGGTGATTGTAGTTGAGCACGATGAAGACATTATGAAAGCTGCCGATTACATCATTGATATTGGTCCTGAAGCTGGAACGCACGGTGGTGAGGTAGTTGCACAAGGCACTTATGACGAAATTCTTACGGCAGATTCGCTAACGGGTAAGTACCTCAGCAAACGAATGCAAATCGAACTTCCGAAAGAAAGACGCACCTCTCCGCATTACATCACGCTTATAGGCTGTCGTGAAAATAACTTAAAAAACATAGATGTTACGCTTCCGTTGGATATGCTTACGGTAGTTACGGGCGTTTCTGGAAGCGGAAAATCAACACTTATCAAGCGAATTTTATATCCTGCGATGCTTAAAGAATTGGACATCAATAGCGACAAAGCAGGGCAGTTCTCAAAACTTGACGGAAAGTACAAGCACATTCAGTCTGTGGAGTTCGTTGACCAAAACCCGATAGGCAAGTCCTCACGCTCAAACCCAATAACTTACATAAAAGCCTACGACGATATTCGGAATTTGTATGCCGCACAAAAACTTTCAAAGTTGCGGAACTTTCAGCCAAAACACTTTTCATTCAATGTAGATGGTGGGCGTTGTGAGGTTTGTAAAGGCGAAGGCGAAGTTACCATCGAAATGCAATTTATGGCTGATGTACATCTTCCTTGCGAGGCTTGTGGCGGAAAACGTTTCAAAAAGGAAGTGTTAGAAGTAACTTTTGAAGGCAAGTCCATCGACGATTTACTAAACACCACTATTGATGATGCCGTTGCTTTTTTTGAACAACATAAGCAACCAAAAATCAGCTCGAAACTAAAACCGCTTCAAGATGTTGGGCTGGGTTATGTTACACTTGGGCAGTCATCTTCCACGTTGTCGGGAGGAGAGGCACAACGCATTAAGTTGGCTTCTTTCTTGGCGAAGTCCGAAAGTAAAGAGAAGGTACTATTCATCTTTGACGAACCTACCACAGGATTGCATTTTCACGATATTCGCAAGTTATTGGCTTCCTTTCAGGCACTTATAGAAAAAGGGCATTCCATTATCGTAATTGAGCATAACTTGGAGATGATAAAATCAGCCGATTACGTAATTGACTTAGGATTGGACGGAGGCGACAAAGGCGGAACCATCATCGCACAAGGCACTCCCGAAGAAATTATCCGAAACAAACAGAGCTACACAGCTAAATACTTGAAAGAAGTGATGAAATAAAGAGGTTTAAGAGGTTTGACTTTTTCTTAAAATCAAACCTCTTTTTTATTTTGAATCCAATTCTTTTCGGAAAGTGGCGCGAGTAGCATAATCTACTGGGGCGAAATTCTTCCACAGCTGTTTGATAGCAATATTATCTTCCAATTCTGGGGTAACTACACATTTTTTTATACCATTTTTTTTGAAAATGGGATAGTAGTAATCGAATAAAATGGCGGGAACTCCCTTACTTTGATATTCGGGCAATACCCCAATCAGATAAAATTCTACCGTGTCGTTTTTTTGTTTGGCTTTAAGCATATGCCAAAATCCGCAAGGAAATAGTCTGCCCTTTGCTTTTTGTAAAGCCTTTGAAAAAGAAGGAAGAACAATAGCAAAACAAATCAGATTTCCGTCAGCATCTTCAATGAAACGAATGTATTCTGGATTTACAAAAGGAATGTATTTATCCTTAAAGTGCTGTTGTTGTTTTTTTGAAATGGGGACAAACGAGGCTAATTTGGCGTATGTGGTATTGAAAAGCTCAAACATAGCATCTACGTGTTTGAGAATTTCTTTGGTAGTGTTGGCAGGAACGATACGTAGTCCGTAACGTGCTTTTACCGAAGCAGCAGTTCTTTTAAAAATATCGTGGTTCACGTTTTCAATCAAGAAATAAGACTCACGGTATCCTTTTTCTTTTGTAAAACCTAATTTTTGTAGATGTTCATTGTGATACGGATGATGGTACCAAGTCATCATATTGGCAATGTGGTCGTATCCGCTGGTAAGCACACCTACTTTATCCATATTTGAAAACCCCATAGGACCTTCCATATATTCCAACTGATATTCTTTTCCCTTTTCAGCTACTTTTTGCAATAAAGCTCGGGTTACTTCAATATCATCTATTACATCGAACCAGCCAAAACGTATTTTTTGGGTTTCAGCAGATTTCAAATCGTGATTATTGATAATTGCGGCTACTCGCCCAACAATTTCATTTTTATCGTTGTAAGCTAGGTATAAGAAAGCTTCTGCATTTTCAAATACCGGATTTTTCGCCTTATTGAACGAATCCACTTCGGCACTAATAATAGGAGGTACCCAATACGGATGATTTTTATAAAGTGAAAACGGAAATTTTACAAAGGTTTTAATGTCTTTTAAGGAATGTATTTCTTTGACGGTCACCATCTTTTTCTTGCTGTATTTGATTTTTTTTGGTTTATTTTTTCTCTTGAGGAAGGAATTTGTCGTATTTGTCTATCCGATAAGAGAAACCTAAAAGTGCGATGTATCGGCTTGGCGTGTCTTTCCAACTGGCACCTAAATCTATATTTACCTGAATATCTTTGGTGAAAAGGTATGCTCCACCAAGGCGTATGATGTGGTCGCTATACCAATGACTTTGAATTCCTTCCGATTCGGCAAAGATACTAAAACGACCATTATCAAGATTATGTGTCAAGGTTAATACATAACCCCATTCAGGGTATTGGGTAGTAAATCGATTGGCTATAATATTGCCTATCAGTGCGGTACGAGGGGTGGGATGACTTTGTAAGGCTAAAACTACTTTTGGAGAAAAAGGAGCAATGCCTGAGTAAAAATAGCGTTCGTTAGGAAAGGCATTCACGCCAGCGTATATTGCTACCGCTGGAATCATATTATTCCAATTGAAGGAATGATTGGCTTTCCAACTATATAAATTAGGTTTGTTTTCAAAATAAGGGTTGTATATTAAGTATTTAGCACCTAAGGTATGATTATAGAACCCCATATGAGACTGTGTTGTTGTAATAAATCGGTTTTGTTGGGTGTAATCATAAATCAGTGCTCCTTGAAGCATAAATTCCAATTTATTAGAAAAATATCCGTAACGTACAGTATAATTCAATCCACTGATGAACATATTGGTGTGTGTGGGGGTATGTTTTCGGTTCTCTACCCAAAGTCCGCCTTCAAATTGTAATACTTTCTTACCCAGCGCATAAGCGCTTTGCGAGTTTCCAGGTTGGTTGGAGTTGATAATATCGGTATATTGCCCGAAAATACTCGTGGAAAAGCCTATTAAAAAAATAGAAAAGAAGAGTTTTCGCATATCTCTGTGTGTTATTTGCTTTATTGTCGGTTTTTCTGTCAAAATGAATAAAAGATGAACTTTTATGTATTCTTTTTTAAAAAAGAAAGCCTATGGCAAATATAACACATATCTTTTGAAAGATTTCGTTTGGAGGTATAATAATTTTCTTATTTTTACCTCTTGAATAAATTAGAATTGTATTTTTGAAAAAAACTTAAAGAAATAATGATTGCAGAAGCTTCTCTTACAGGATTTATAAAGACATTGATTGTTGTTATATTAGTAATATTTGGGTTACGATTATTGTTGCGATTTTTGATGCCGTATATGCTCCGTTTTTTTGCACAAAAATTACAGCAAAACATACAACGAAAATTTCAACAAGCGCAACAAAAACAAAACCAAGATAATAAAATTGATAGCGCAAATGCCAAATATACCAATCCGAAATCTACCAAAAAAGTGGGCGAATATATTGATTACGAAGAAATAGAATAAAACAATGAAAACGTATTTACAGAAAATGTTGCCACATTTTGTGGTATTGGGGCTTTTTATAACCATTTCATTAGCATTCTTTTATCCCGTTTTGCAAGGAAAAGCCATTTGGCAGAGTGATATTGTTCAGTATAGTGGTATGGTCAAGGAGCGTAACGATTTTAGGGAGGACTTTGGCCAAGAGTCGTATTGGACCAATAGCGCTTTTGTGGGAATGCCTACTTATCAGTTAGGGGCGAACTATCCTTATGATATGGTTAAAAAAGTGGATAAAACAATACGTTTTTTGCCTCGTCCTGCCGATTATTTGTTTTTGTATTTTGTTGGTTTCTACCTGCTACTTTTGGTTTTAAAAGTTGATTACAAAACGGCTTTTCTCGGTGCTGTGGCTTTTGGTTTTTCAACTTATTTAATTATCATTATAGGTGTTGGGCATAATGCCAAAGCTCACGCTATTGGTTATTTTGCTCCTGTATTAGCTGGATTGTTGCTCACTTTCAGGGGAAAATATCTCTGGGGTGGTTTGCTAACGGCGGTTGCGTTTGCCTTGGAAATCAGTGCGAATCACTATCAGATGACGTATTATTTATTACTATTGATTTTGGTTCTAGGTGCTTTTCAAACCATTTATGCTTGGAGGGAAACGGAGTTTAAATCTCTTTTAAAATCGGTGGGCGTTATAGCTGTGGCTTTATTTTTAGGAGGGATAACTAATGCTACTTCCTTGTTGGCTACTCAAGAATATGCTCAGTGGAGTACTCGTTCAAAATCCGAATTGACCCTTACCCCCAAAGGACTCCCAAAGGTTACCTCTGATGGGCTTTCCAAAGAATACATTACAGAGTATAGCTATGGTATTTCCGAGTCCTTAAATCTAATTGCGCCCCGATTGTTTGGTGGCTCCAATCACGAGGCTTTAGGGAAGGATTCGCATACCTATCAGTTTTTAGTAAATCAAGGAGTGCCTACCTCTCAAGCACTTGATTTTTCAAATGCCTTGCCTACTTATTGGGGGCAACAGCCCATCGTAGCAGCTCCAGCTTACGTTGGGGCGGTGGTTTTCTTTTTGTTTGTTTTAGCTTTGTTTTTGGTTGAAGGACGTATAAAATGGTGGCTACTCAGCGGAAGTATTTTAGCTTTACTGCTCTCGTGGGGGAAGAATTTCGATGCACTTACCGATTTTATGATTGATTATTTCCCGATGTACAACAAGTTTCGAGCCGTTTCTTCCATTCAAGTCATTTTGGAATTGTGCGTACCATTACTGGCAATGCTTGGGTTTTACCGTTTTATAAAAAATACTCCAGAGGCTAATAAGAAACCACTTTTGTACACTACTTACGTTGTTTTCGGACTATTATTTTTGCTTTTTATCAGTAAAGAATTTTTCTCTTTTTCTGGCGGTAGCGATGCTTTAATCACACAATATTATGGTAGTGAAATTCTTACCCAATTGATAGAAGACCGCAAGTCAATGTACATTTCCGATTTACTTCGTACGGCAGGTTTTGCTTTGGCTGTACTTGTGACACTTATTTTGTTTCAAATACGCAAAATATCACAAAATATAGCCTATGTATTTCTCTTTGTGCTTATAGTTTTGGATTTAGCTGGAGTTGCTAAACGTTATGTAAATAATTCCGATTTTACCGATAAGCGTAAATTGACTCAACCGTTTGAAGCTAGTAAAGCTGACTTAACCCTACTTAAGGATGATTCTGTATATCGAGTTTATGAACCTTCGGTGGGGCTTAATGGGGCAAGAACCTCTTATTTTCATCATTCGGTGGGAGGGTATCACGCCGCCAAACCTCGGCGTTTGCAGGAGTTATTTGATTATCAGGTTTCTCAAGGGAATACTAAAGTGTTGGATATGCTCAATGTGAAATATATACTCACTAAAGATGAAAAAGGACAGACTGTTCCCATTCAAAATCCAAATGCTTTGGGAAATGCTTGGTTTGTTACTGATTTGAAAACGGTAGAAGATGATGATCAAATGATACAATCGTTAACCCAATTTGTTCCAAAAACAGAAGCTTTCATTTTAGCTAAAGATGCACAACAAATAAAAACGAATTTTGTTGTAGATAGTACAGCTACAATTACACTTAAAAGTTACCAACCCAATAAGTTGATTTATGAATCCGTTAATGAAAATGAGGGATTTGCTGTTTTTTCTGAGGCTCATTATCCTAAAGGTTGGCAAGTAACTATTGATGAAAATCCTACACAAGAGTATCGTGTGAATTTTTTGCTACGAGGATTATATATTCCGAAAGGGAAGCACAATATTGTTTTTGAGTTTCAACCACCCGTGGTTCAAATCGGGAGTAAAATTACTCTTGTAGGTAATGTGCTACTGTGTGTGTGGTTGCTTGTTGCAGGTTTAATAAGTTACAAAAAAATGATATTAGTTAAGAAAATAAAGTATAATTAACGTTTCTTTAGCTATAATTTATCTTATTGAATGATTTTAATTTACCATTTGATACATACCTTTACCACGCGAATTTAAAATCAAAAAATAAGATGAAAAGAATTTATTTAACTATGATTGTTTTATTTGCTGTTTTTGTAGTTGCCTGCGAGAAAGATAACGGTAAAGCTACTGGAAACGGAGATAACAACAATCCAACTTCTGTTGACGGGGTTTGGCACTTCGATAGTCAGGAGATGTTTCACAAAGGTATTTCTCAAGGAAAAGAAGAGAGTCCGCAAATATTGGAATGCCTAAAAAAAAGTACGATTACTTTTCAAAAGGGAGTGTGTATTTTTCAAGGGTATATTCCTGTGGTAGGAAATTCTTGCAAACAACTAAGTCGAATTCAAGGCATTTATCAACTAACAGACAAAATGCTGGAAATTGCTTTCAATAAATCTAAAGTGAAATATGAAATAGCTAAAAAAACAGATAAAGAAATAGTAATCAAGCAAGAAAACACAAGTGACCCTGATAGTTATTTTTTGGACACTTATGTTAAAAAATAAATGTTTTTGAAAACTTATCCAACATTAAAAACCACTTTTTATGCGTATAGAAGGTGGTTTTTTACTTTTCAAATGATTTGTACAGCAATTAAAAAAGATATAATTTAGCCCTTTTAAAAGATTTTATAAGATTTACAGATGCGTTTTATATTAAATAGAATCAGAAGTTTAAAATTTGTACTGCGTGGTATGTTGTATTTATTGCGAAACGAAAATGCTATTATATTCCATAGTATGGTTTGTTGTGTTTTAGTGGTTTTAGGCTTTTGTGTGGGCTTATCCTCAGCACATTGGATCATACAAATTTTATGTATGGGGGCAGTTTTAGCCACTGAAAGTTTGAATACGGCAATTGAAAAGGTTTGTGACTTTGTACATCCAAATTATCATAAAAAAATAGGAGAAATAAAAGATATTGCTGCCGGAGCGGTTGCCTTTGCTACTATTTCGGCTTTTGTAGCGTTGTGTTTGGTATATTATCCGTATGTAAAAGCCCTTTTATAAAAAGATGAAGCCAACTGCTTATAATTTAAGTAGTTGTCTTCTAACAACACAATCAATCAAACATCTTTCTTTAAAACAGGCGCAGCCCTACACCTACTTGTATTTGTTGGCTGTTTGCTTTTTCTTTTAAATTGCTAATATCGGCAAATCCCCAACCGTATCGGGCATAGATAACCAAAGGATTGATGTTAAGTTCAGCCCCTGCAACCAATGAGAAATCAGCAGATTTGAATAGTTTTTCTCCGTTTTGCCACAGATTTTCATCACGATTTACCAAAATACTGAATTGAGGTCCGGCAACTACTGAAAAAGTACCTTTCGGATTGACTTTTAAAAGCACAGGAACGCTCACATAATCCAGTTTTTTACTTTTCTCGAAGGCTTCTTTCCAAACATCAGTGTATGAATCACGCATTTTAGTATTACTTTGATTGAAAAGCACTTCGGTTTGTAGCCCGATATGTTTTGAAAAATCAAAACCAATATAACCTCCTAAGTGATACCCCAACATAAATTGGTCTTTGTAAGCAACACCTTCAATTTTTCCTAAGTTGGCACCGCCTTTAAATCCTAAATGTACTTGTGCCTGTAAGTTTTCTACCGCTATGACTGCTAAAGCAAATAGAAAAGTTAAAACGATTTTCTTTACTTTCATAATATATTTGTTTTTAATTTGTTATTTATGGAATAACAACTACTATGCCATTTTTGCTATGGATAAAAATAAAGAGTAGAAAAAGACTTAAAAATACGTCGAAATTTAGTGTTTTGGTTGGTATTTTTAATGATTTGTCAAAAGAGTTTAAAACTATTTTTAGATTGTAAATAGCACATTTAACTAAAAAAAGTGTATTAGTATTTAATTTTTTAGTATCATTGTCCGTTTGAATTTATAAATTTTTAGGAGATGAAGCTGAAAAATTATGTTTTGTTTTTAGGGTTAGTTATTTTTGTAAATGTTGTGTTCGCTCAAAACAAAGCCATTACTTTGGAAGATATTTGGGCAAAGGGTGTGTTTTATCCGGAGCAGATATCTCACCTATCGGCGATGAAGAATACAAATCAGTATACAACACTAAATTACAATCGAGAAGCAGGTTCACAGCAGATTGATTTATATGATTTCACTACACTCAAAAAGGTAAAAACACTATTTGACACTTCAAATGAGAGCGAGTTTTCGTTGTTTATCAATGATTATACATTCAGTCCTGATGAGAAATGGTTACTTATCGCTTCGGAGTCTGAACAAATTTACCGACATTCGTTTGTAGCAAACTATTATCTTTACAATTTACAAACAAACAAAGGAATCCGAATTAGCACAAATAAAATTCAAGAACCAACCTTTTCACCAGACGGAAACAAAATCGCATACGCCTACAATAACAATTTATACATCTACGAGATAAACACCAACAAAACCACGCAAATTACTTTTGATGGAAAGAAAAACAAAATCATCAACGGGATAACTGATTGGGTGTATGAAGAAGAATTCGGCTTTGTGAGAGCATTTGATTGGAACGCTGATGGAACAAAATTAGCTTACATTCGATTTGACGAAAGCCAAGTTCCAGAGTTTTCAATGGACGTTTATGGAATAGGACTCTATCCCACACAACAAGTTTTCAAATATCCAAAAGCTGGACAGACAAATTCAGAAGTTTCAGTGCACATTTATGATATTTCGACCCAAAAGATATTCGACACACCCGTTGCAACGAATAAAAAACAAGTCAGTAAACAAACTTCATCCGATGCACAAGATAATTTATACTATTACATACCTCGCATTCGGTGGACAAATGATAAAAACACTCTAAGTGTACAAACTCTCAATAGACATCAAAATAATTTCAACCTAAATTTAATAAACTCACAGACACATCAAGTTCATTCAGTAGTAAATGAACAAAACAACACTTATGTAGAAATTACAGATAACCTAATTTTCTTAAAAGACAATAGTTTTTTAATTACATCAGAGAAAGATGGATTTAATCACATCTATCATTATGATAAAAATGGTAAATTAAAAAAACAAATCACAAAAGGTAATTGGGAAGTTACTAAATTCTATGGATATGATTCTAAAACTGAACGTATTTTCTACCAATCTACTGAAAATGGCTCAATAAATAGAGGTGTTTACAGCATTTCAATCAATGGAAAAAACAAAAAACAGCTTTCTGCTAATAAAGGAACTAACGTCGCTATATTTAGTCCTGACTTTTCGTTATATATTAATGAATTTTCAAGTGTAACAAAGCCAACACACTATACACTTAATAATAGCAAGGACGGGAAAATTATAAAAGACATCTTAGATAATTCAGAATATGAGAAAGTTATTTCAGAATATCGTCTTGCTAAAAAAGAATTCTTTGAATTGGATTCTCCTAATGGAAAATTAAATGCTTACATCATCAAACCTAATGATTTTGACCCTAATAAAAAATATCCGTTACTGATGTATCAATATTCGGGACCAGGTTCACAAGAAGTCAGCAACAAATGGCTTGATACTAACGACTTTTGGCATTTTCTTTTAGTGCAACAAGGTTATTTAGTAGCTTGTGTGGACGGACGCGGAACGGGATATAAAGGTAGTGACTTCAAGAAATGTACTTACAAGGAATTGGGAAAATATGAGGTAGAAGACCAAATAATTGCAGCACGTTTTTTTGCAAATCAATCGTACGTTGATGCAAATCGCATCGGAATTTGGGGTTGGAGCTTTGGCGGATTTATGTCTTCCAACTGTTTGTTTCAAGCTGGTGACGTATTTAAAACAGCCATTGCAGTTGCTCCAGTAACTTCGTGGCGTTTCTATGATACTATTTATACAGAACGATTTATGCAGACTCCAGAAGAAAACCCTTACGGATATGATGATAATTCACCCCTTACACACGCTAAAAATCTTAAAGGAAACTATTTACTTATTCACGGAACAGCTGATGACAATGTGCACGTTCAAAACGCAATGGTGTTGATTAACAAACTCGTTCAGCTGAATAAGAATTTTAATTGGTTGATATATCCAGACAGAGACCACGGCATTTATGGTGGATACACAAGATTACAACTTTACCAAAAGATGACGGAATATCTGCTTGAAAAGTTATAAAATTTTAGAGGAATTGAATAGATAACATACATATCCTCTTAGCTCTTTAAAAGAAACAAGCTATTGAAATGGATAGATAGTTCAATCTTTTTTGAAAACAATAATACAGCCCTATAAATAGAAAACAAACGTTTTGAAACAAAAATATATATGGCTTGTACACTTCGTTTTTTCTTTTTGAAGCGTGTAGGGGAGGGGATATAAATAGCATAAGGGGTAAAAGTTAAAAATAGATAAAAAAAATAATGCTTCTTGTGTAATCAAAATGATTTTTTTATACCTTTGGGAGGTAATTTGCGGTGTGAAGGCAGTAGGGTATTGCTAAAATACGCTAACACAATATAAAAACCAGATTTTAAGATAGATAAAGTATATAGATGGTATAGCTGCATTTATGTATAATTATCTATAAATAAATGAAATCTTGAAAAGAACAACAGATAACAACTAAAAAATAGGGTAAAATGAAGGTAAATTACAGAAAACTATCAACGAAAGACTTAGCCGCTCTTACCGAGCGAGTTATTGAAGCCGTAAAACAATCGGATAGCAATGAGGCAAAAACACATCTGTTTATGAAGAAACTGGAAGCCTCGTATCAGAAGTATTATGCTGTACTTTCTAAACAAGCCTTTAGCGGAAAAGGGAAGCAAGTAGCACAGGCTGATAAAGAACGCGATAAGGCTTTTTCAGACATTAAGGTGTTCCTTTCGGGCTACGTGCGTGTGTCATCTGCACCTAATATTGAAGCCGCTGTAGCGCTTTACGAACAGTTTAAAATACACGGACTCAAACAAGACCAGCACTCGTATGCCGAACAAACCGTTCAGTTAGGAAAGCTCATTCAGGCACTTTTAGAAGAAGAGAATCAAAATCATATCAAAAAGTTGTCGCTTGAAGCTGCTTTTGAGAATTTGAAAGCCAAGCACGAGGAGTTTAAAATGTATTACAACGAACAAGCTCAAGCCAATGCCGAACTTCGTGAAATAACCTCTGCTACTAAGCAACGCAAAGAATTGGAGCGTGATTTACGTCGATTTTTAAGCTTAGTTACTCTGATGTTTGATGCTGAAGAGTGGATTTCGTTGTACAATAACTTGAATGAATTTGTAAAAGCAGCTAAAAGCTAAACCCTTTGATTGAGGGGAGTAATTGGAGTGGTTTTTCTATTAAAAAAGAAATGATAAATTAAATATTAAATAAATACTATGTTAAATCCAGATTACAAATTGATGTTGATAGCGTGGCTTGGTGTTGCGCTGTGGGTGGGGTTTGTTATTTTCTCCAATCGTAAAATACATCCGAAAGCCCTTTTTACTCTTTTTATGGTGGAGCTATGGGAACGCTTCAGCTACTACGGTATGCGGGCACTTCTTATCCTTTATATGACTGCGAACTTAGTTGATGGTGGGTTCCAGTTTGATGATGCAAAAGCTTTCGGAATTTACGGAGCTTACGGTGCATTAGTTTACCTTACGCCAATACTTGGTGGATACTTTGCTGATAAACTTATTGGGTTTCGCCGAGCTATTGCCTTCGGTGCAATACTGATGGCAGCGGGGCAATTTACTTTATTTGCTAATAATCAAACTACTTTCTTTATCGGATTAGCTTTATTGGTGGTAGGAAATGGTTTCTTCAAGCCAAATATCTCTTCAATGATTGGTCGTTTTTATGCCGACGGAGATAAAAGACGTGACGGAGCCTTCACTCTATTTTATATGGGAATCAATATGGGTGCATTCTTAGCGCCTTTAACTTGTGGCGCCATTGGGGAGAATGAAGGTTGGCAATACGGATTCTTAACTGCCGGTATAGGAATGCTATTAGGGTTTATTATATTCTTCCTTGCCAGCAGAACAAGTGTTTTTCAGAATATTGGATTAGCCCCAGATGAGAAACCTGCTAAAAATGTAGTCAGTTTTGTTCCTAACAGCATACTTCCGTATGTAGCAGCTGCTGTGATGGTAGGTTGTTCATTGTTGTTAATTCAACACGAAACCGTAGTAGATTATATGCTCGGTGCTTTGGCAGTTATTATCATCGGATATCTATTATTCCAAGCCAGCAAAATGGAATTGGTAGCAAAACAACGTATTTGGGTGGTAGTGTTATTACTTTTATTCACTACTATATTTTGGACGTTCTTCGAGTTGGCAGGTTCAGCACTAAATCTATTTACAGCACGTAACGTAGATAAAATGCTATTCGGATTTGAAATGAAAACTACGTATTTCCAATCATTCAATCCGTTATATATTATGCTTTTCGCCCCCGTTTTCTCTTGGATATGGATAAAATTATCCCATTTAAACAAAGAACCGGCTGCTCCGTATAAGTTCGGAACAGGTTTGCTATTGCTCGGGCTTGGTTTCTTAGTGCTTAAATTCGGTGGTAGCTACGCCAAATTAGGAATGGTACCTGCTATATTTATGGCACTTTTGTACTTATTACATACGCTTGGGGAATTGGCGCTTTCACCCGTAGGTTTGTCTTTAGTAACGAAACTTTCACCCAAACATATGGTAGCGTTTATGATGGGGATTTGGTTTTTATCTTCTTCCATTGCTCATCAAGGTGGAAAACACATTGCTAAACTCACTACCGTAAATGAAAAGTCTATTGTAGAGGGTGCTTCTTTCCAAAACGCTGACATTGATAAAGATATCAAGGCGGTTTTATCTGAAAAAACGTTTAAAGACAAATTGGAAAAATCCTCTGTGGAATCAATCTTAGTTTCCGATGCGTTTATTGAGCGATTAAACAAATTAAATCCGCAACGGCAATATGCCAAGTCGGTAGTAACCATTAAAGAAACTTTGGAAGATGCTGAAAACTACAGCGGAACTAAGAAAGATAATATTGTAAAATCGGCAACACAAGAGTTTTTATCCTTCAAAGGAAATGAGGTTAATACTCAAGTGGCTACTTTTGCTGACTACGAGAGCTTAGTTGAAAAATCTCCCGAAATGGCAATTGTTAACGTCATCAAAGGAGAGTCACTCAACAAAGGACTTTCTGTATTCACAATGTTAGGCTTTATTGCCATTGGTTGTGGTATAGTGCTCTTCCTAATGGGTCCATTCATTACCCGTTGGATGCACGGTGTGAAATAGAAAATTTATAAGTTATGATAGCAGGTTGCTTGTCTTGTTTGTTTGAGATGAGCAATCTGCTTGTTTTTTTACTAAAATTCTTTTGTCGATCAATCTTGTAAAGGAGAAATGTACTTTCATTGGTTAGTATGTTTCAAAATAGGATACAGATGCTTAATGAAAATCATTGCAGTGAGGTATATTTCAGAGTATTTTTTTTAAATCTTTTTGTGTAATGAGTTGATTGAGATGTAGGTACAAAAGAATTTTAATACATTTTTTAAGTATGAGGGCTATTTATAAAAAAGAAAAGTAGTCGTTTGTTGCTCAGAATTGATTATCTTTGTACGCTCAAAACCTTTTTATGACCGAATTACGCTACTTAAGAAAATATTTTTATAAGTATCGGTATTACTTAATATTAGGAATATTTATCACCATTATTGCACGTATATTTTCATTGGTAATGCCCGAATACGTACAGAACTCAATAACCGCCATTGAGCAGTACGCCACATTGCCCGAAAAAGAGGGTAATCAAATTAAACAGATATTATTGCAATACGTGCTTATTATCATTGGAGCTACATTGCTTTCGGCTCTGTTTACGTTTTTTATGCGTCAGCTTATTATTAACGTATCTCGCTACATTGAATACGATTTGAAGAATGAAATCTTTGTGAAGTACCAACAACTTTCGCTTAATTTCTATAAACGTAATCGCACAGGCGACTTGATGAATCGTATCAGTGAAGATGTTAGCAAAGTACGTATGTATGTAGGTCCTGCCATTATGTATAGCGTTCAAACCATTACGCTTTTTGTTTGCGTAGTGCCTTTAATGTTTTACACTTCAGCGAAATTAACTCTTTATACCCTTATCCCACTTCCTATTCTCTCTATTTTGATTTATATAGTGAGTAAGAAAATTCATCGGCAAACGCTGGTCGTACAACAATACCTATCACAACTCTCTACCTTTTCGCAGGAAACATTTTCAGGTATAAGTGTTATTAAAGCCTATGCCGATGAGGCTCGTGTGAATGCTCAATTAGCTGATTTGGCGGAATCAGGCAGACAGAAAAGCATCAAATTAGCAAAAATACAAGCCATTTTCTTTCCTACAATGATACTGATGATTGGATTAAGTTTGATTTTTGTGGTGTTTATAGGAGGAAAATTATATTATCAAGGAGAGATTGAGTCTATTGGAGTTATTGTCAAATTCAGTATCTATGTGATGATGCTTACTTGGCCTGTGGCAACAGTGGGTTGGGTAAGTTCAATAGTACAACAAGCCGAAGCTTCACAAAAACGCATCAATGAGTTTTTAGCTGAGGTTCCTGAAATACAAAATGCACCCAATGCTCATAAAATAAATATTCAAGGAGATATTCGCTTTGAAAATGTAAGTTTTACCTATCCCGATACGGGAATTGAAGCACTCAAAAATGTTTCTTTTACCCTTAAAAAAGGACAAAACATAGCCATAATAGGTAAAACAGGAAGTGGAAAATCAACTATTTTAGATTTGATTACTCGTACCTTTGATGCTACTTCTGGCGAAATTTTCATTGATGGTTATTCCATAAAACAGCTGGATTTAAAACAACTTCGTGAGGCAATTTCAGTGGTGCCACAGGAATCCTTTTTATTCTCCGATTCGATTAGAAACAATCTGCTTTTTGGGAATGCTCAAGCCACAGAAGCGCAAATGATTGCGATGAGCCAAAATGCAGTAGTGCATCAAAACATTTTGGAGTTTCCTAAACAATACGACACTATTTTAGGGGAGCGTGGGGTGTCGCTCAGCGGAGGTCAGAAACAACGTTTGTGCATTGCAAGGGCTTTGCTTAAACCGGCACAGGTTTATCTGTTTGATGATAGCCTATCGGCGGTTGATACGGATACTGAGGAGAAGATATTGCACAATTTGGACACGGTTATTCAAGGGAAAACACGTATTATCGTCAGTCATCGTATTTCAGCCACTCAAAATGCTGATCTTATCATAATGCTTGAAGCTGGAAAAGTATCAGCAATGGGTTCGCATCAAGAACTTTATCAAAACTCCAGAGTGTATCGTGCCTTTTACGAGGCACAACGCCCAAAATAGCAACAACATTTGTTTGTTTTTTAAGTAAATGGCTTAAAAATTTGTATCGAACAAATATTCTTTCTGTAAAATAAAGCTACTCAAAAGCGTTTCTTTTTATTTTGTTGCAACAATCAGTAAATATCTACCAATTTATTTGATAATTTTAGATTTTGATACCTTACTACTATCAGACAATAGTAATAAGAACAAAAATAGGCACCCAACTTGTTTGGGTGCTTATTTTCATTATTTTGAATTATAAACTGATATTTAAATGTGAATTACTTCTCCATAGGCAGCAGCAACGGCCTCCATAACGGCTTCACTCATAGTAGGGTGGGGGTGAACCGCTTTTAACACTTCGTGACCTGTGGTTTCCAGTTTTCTGGCAACTACAGCTTCAGCAATCATATCAGTAACACCAGCACCAATCATATGACAACCTAACCACTCTCCGTATTTAGCATCGAAAATTACTTTTACAAATCCGTCGGCATTACCACCAGCTTTTGCCTTACCTGATGCCGAGAAAGGGAATTTACCAACTTTGATATCATATCCTTTTTCGCGAGCTTGTTTTTCAGTAAGTCCTACCGAAGCAATTTCAGGGGTACAATATGTACATCCAGGGATATTTCCGTAGTCAAGCGGTTCAACGTGTAATCCTTTGATTTTTTCTACACATAAAATACCTTCAGCAGAAGCCACGTGAGCCAACGCCTGACCAGGAGTAACGTCGCCAATAGCATAATAACCTGGAACGTTGGTTTGATAGAATTTATCTACTAAAATTTTATCTCTGTCAGTAGCGATTCCCACATCTTCCAAACCAATGTTTTCAATGTTGGTTTTAATACCCACCGCAGATAATAACACGTCAGCTTCAAGTATTTCTTCGCCTTTGGCTGTTTTAACGTAAGCTTTTACGCCATCACCTGAAGTGTCTACCTTTGTAACTTCGGCAGAGGTCATAATTTTGATGCCATTTTTCTTGAAGCTGCGTTCCAATTGTTTGGACACCTCTTCGTCTTCCACAGGAACGATATTCGGCATATATTCTACGATGGTAACCTCTGTTCCCATTGAATTGTAAAAGTAAGCAAATTCAATTCCGATGGCGCCACTTCCTACCACAATCATTTTTTTAGGTTGTTCAGGTAGAGTAAGTGCTTGACGGTAACCGATTACTTTTTTACCATCTTGCGGAAGTGCAGGTAATTCGCGTGAACGTGCTCCTGTGGCGATAATGATATGCTCAGCTGTGTATTCCGTAGTGTTTCCGTCTTTATCGGTAACAGCAACTTTTTTGCCTGGTTGCACCTTTCCGTATCCTTCGATAACGTCAATTTTATTTTTTTTCATCAAAAACTGAACGCCTTTACTCATTCCTTCGGCTACATTACGGCTTCGTTTTACAACAGCAGAGAAATCTTTATCAAATTCTTTTACTGAAAGCCCATAATCAGAGGCGTGCTTTAAATATTCAAATACTTGGGCTGATTTTAAAAGCGCTTTGGTAGGAATACACCCCCAATTTAGGCATACACCTCCCAAATTTTCTTTCTCAACAACCGCCGTTTTAAAGCCCAATTGCGAAGCTCTGATGGCTGTAACGTAACCACCTGGTCCACTTCCTAAAACAATAATATCGTATTTACTCATCATTAAAATATTTTACTTTGAAGTCAAAAATATAATCAGGTTACGAAATTAAGCATTTCTGATGTAAAAAAATCAAAAAAAATAAGTTTTTTGAACCATCTCTCTTTTTTAATGTTATTTTTATTCTTTTTTTGCCTTAAAACGACTAACTTCCTAAAAGAATGCTCCATATCAAAATGCCAATAACCAAAAGAGTAATCCCTACGTATAAAAAATCTTTTTCTTTTAAAAAGAGAAGTAATGATAAGATTAGCCGTAAAATGGGAGTTGCCAACATTAGCAATACGCCTAAGGCTACGATGCCCAAACTTTCTCCTTGTATAAGTAATGAGTAAAAATGCTGAAAATAATTTTGATTGATTGCATCATTCTCTTGAAAAGCAATTTGCTTAAAATTATTTTCTGAAAAATTTAAAAACAACCCCATAATTACAGTGACCACCGATAAAATTACTCCGATGCGCAGTACATTTCCAATGATTTGATTAGTTTTTTCAGTATTCGTATCCATATTAAAGTATGTTTTTTAGGGCATTATAAATCATATATATAGATATGGAAGATACCACAAAAGCAAAAAGAATCTTTAATGATTTTACTTTTGCTTTCATAAATATTCTAGCTCCTGTAACCGAACCTACCACTACACCCAGCAATACTGGGGCTGCCAACTGAGGAAGGATATCCCCTCTTTGGAAGTAAATTAAAGCACTTGCGGCAGCCGTTACGCCAATCATAAAATTGCTAGTTGTGGTAGATACCTTAAAGGGGAGTTTCATAATATTGTCCATTGCTAGTACTTTAAAAGCACCACCACCTAGTCCTAGCAGTCCAGAAATCATACCAGCAAAACCCATCATTGAAAAACCAGCAAGAACGTTTCGTGCGGCATACGAAATTTCGTTATTGGCATTAGGATAACTTCCGTATAGTTTTAAACGTTCTGACCAAGAGCCTTTTATCCGAGGATATTCGTAATTGGGTTTCGGACGTAAATTCAATAACACGGTTAGGATAAGAATCGCTCCAAAAATAATGGCAAGTAGATTTTCGGGTAATAATCCGGCAAGCATTGCTCCGCCAATGGCACCCAAAGTGGTAGCTACTTCTAAAAAGATGCCAACTCTTAAGTTAGTAAATCCTTCCCGAACGTAAGCCGAAGCCGCCCCCGATGAAGTCCCAATGATGCAGATTAGGGAAGCCCCAACGGCTTGATGCATAGGTACTCCAAAGCCTATCGAAAGCAAGGGTACAATAATTGCACCTCCACCAAGCCCTGTTAAAGCGCCCAGCATACCTGCCGAAATGGAGGCAATAAACAGTATTATAAAATCTGTCATATTTGTTTTTAAGCAAAGATAAGTAAAACGATTTTAGTCCTCACAAGGTTTGAGATCAATCTTGAGGTGATTTGTAATTGTTTTTAATATGATTATTTTGTTGTTTTTTGTTGATTTAATTTTTTTTTCTGTTTTGTCTTTTTATGTCAGGTTAAAATACTATTTTTGCGCTCAAAATAAAAAAATGGAATTAAAGAAAGATTTTGGCTTTTGGGCTATTGTTCCGCTATTGGTTTTCGTAATTATTTTTTTAGGGGGAGGATTGTATTTTAATAATTTTTACGTACTTCCTTCGCCGCTTATTGCGCTTGTAGGAGTAGTGGTAGCAATGCTGATGTTTCGCGCCCCGTTGCGAGATAAAATAAATACTTTCTTAAAAGGATGTGGTGAGCCAAGTGTGCTGACAATGTGTATTATATATTTGTTAGCAGGAGGATTTGCCACCGTTTCCAAAGAAATAGGAAGTGTGGATAGTATTGTAAATTTTGGTCTAAGCCATATTCACCCAAATTATTTTCCGATAGTTATTTTCGTATTGGCTTCCTTTTTATCCTTTGCTTCAGGGACTTCGGTAGGTTCAATCACCGCTTTAGGTTCTATTGTGGTGGATTTGGCATTGCAAAGCGATACGAATTTGGGGCTTGTGGGAGCCTGTTTACTTTCGGGGGCGATGTTTGGTGATAATCTTTCCTTAATTTCCGATACCACCATTGCCGCAACTCAAAGTATGCAATGTGCGATGAATGAAAAAATGAAAGCCAATTTCCGAATAGCACTTCCAGCAGCAATTCTTACTTTAATAATCCTTTTTATTTTTGGAAAAACGACCACTTCTCAAGTTTTTGAAGTGGTGCATCGTCCTTATGAATGGATATTGATGACTCCTTATCTATTGGTAGTTGTACTTTCACTTTTCGGATTGAATGTTTTTGTAACACTTTTTGTGGGGATATTATACGCAGGGCTGTTGGGACTATGGTTCGGCAAGTTTGATATACTTGCTTTACTCAATACCACTTATGAAGGGTTCACCTCGATGTCCGAAATTTTCTTTTTATCGCTCTTCTTGGGTGGATTGGCGGCTTTGGCAGAGCATTTTGGTGGTATCCGATTTTTGATGAATAAAATTCAACGACTCATTCGTAGTGAACGTTCGGCTAGTTTTGGTATTGCGGCTTTGGTCAGTACTGTAAATACTTGTGTGGCAAACAATACAGTTTCTATCCTTATTACAGGGAAAATCAGTAAGAAAATTGCCGATAAATACCATATTGCCCCTCGCAATGGCGCTTCAATATTGGACATATTTTCTTGTTATGTACAAGGATTGGTACCCTACGGTGCACAAGTATTAGCTCTAATAAAATTCAGTGACGACCAAATGCAGTATTCCGACCTTTTTAAATACGCTTTCTATCTGCATTTATTACTGATTTCTACCGTAGTTTATATGATAACGATTAAAAAAAGAAGTAAACGCATCACTTCGGTCTGAACAAATCCAATTCAAAAAACTACTTCAATATTAGGGTTTATTTCTAATAAATCTTTGATAAATTCGGACTCATTCTTAGGAGAAACTTTAATAGTCTCGTATTTATTGTAAAAAATTTCAAGTGCTTTACTATCTGGAGCGGTTACTCTGTCCATTGTTCCTAAAGGCATAATGTTATTACACTTAGATATTTTCCGAATAGTTTGGATATTAATTATTTCACAGAAACTGATTACAAATGTAAATGAAACCAATAAATCTTGACCTGAGATAGAGTAGTTTGTTTTCTCGTGAAACCGTAAAGTCATCCATAAAAGTATCGTATAAAAGATAATAATAGTCAAAACTAAATACCAATTAAAACCTTGAGTTATTACTATAAAGCTCAAGGCTATTATTATAATTGGTAACTGGGTGACCAAATATGGTTTACAACTAATTTTAGCTTTATATGACTTCATAGTTTAATTTAAACAATTACTTGAATATTAGGGTTAATTTCCAACAAATCAGCGATAAATGCAGTTCTATCTTTTGGAGAAATCAGAAAGCAGTCATATTTATTGTAAAAAACTCCGATACGCTCAAGTGATGCTCCCAGTCCAAGTTCTGCTATAAAGCCTACTTTTTCTATTTTTCGGATACTTTTAATAGCTATTTTTTTCTTGAAAAAGAAACCTCCTTTTAAAGTCAGGAATTCTTGGTCAATACTATATCGAATGCCCCAAATACAATTTCCAAATACTAAAGCCAAAAGCAAAAGTATTGTTGCCACAATTATTCTATCTCCAAAAGAAGTAAGCTCATATAACAAGAATATAAGCGGAAAGAATGTAATTACGATAACAATTCCAAAAAGGAATTTATCTACTTTGGATTTATATACTTTTTTCATTTGTAAAAAAAATAAAAGCCAAATGAAATAATGGTTTCACTTGGCTTTCTGATGATTATAGTTCACGAGTTCCCTCGCCGATGCTCACGTCATACACCGATGGGGCGTACCCAATTTTTTCTGTATAGCGTTCAGTAATGTGCTTTTTGTAGGCTTCTACACGGTCGTTTTTAACCAGTGCAATGGCACAACCTCCGAAACCAGCTCCAGTCATACGAACGCCCGTAACGCCATCAAAATTGATACTTTCCAAATAGATGGTATCCAGTTCTTTGCCTGTAACTTCATAATCTTCCATTAAGGATTTGTGTGAGGCAGACATCAACTCTCCGAAACGCTTCACGTCACCTGATTTTAAGGCTTTTTCGCTTTCTTTTACACGTAAGTTCTCATAAATTACGTGTTTAACTCGTTTTTGCATCTCTTCGGTAAGTTCGTTTTTGTGAGCCTCGAAGTACTCAGCAGGGATAGAACAAAGGTCTTTGAAATCGGCATTTTTGTTGAAGATTTCCAACGCTGCTTCGCAAGTAGCACGACGCTCATTGTATTTGGAATCTGCCAATTTTCTTTCTTTATTAGTATTGATAATCAGTAGGGTATCATCTTTTAAGCTGAAAGGCGTATAGGTATAATCCAACGTTTGGCAATCCAAAATGATGGCGTGTTCTTTTTTTCCCATTCCGATAGCGAATTGGTCCATAATACCACAATTTACCCCCACAAATTCGTTTTCTACGTTTTGTGAAATTTTCACCAGTTCAATTTGGTCTTTTCCCAGTCCGAAAAGAGAATTCAAAGCAAAGGAAGTTACAAGTTCGATAGAAGCTGAAGAGGAAAGTCCGCCACCGTTAGGAATATTTCCGTAGAAGAGAAATTCCATTCCACTGAATTTCGCACCCTCACGTGTAAAATAGTCAATACAACCCAGCGGATAATTTATCCAAAGACTTCCATTTTTGGTATATCCTTCGTGATTGATGGTTACCTGATGTGTTGATTCTGGAAAGTTTAAGCTCTTGAACGTAAATGTGTTGTCGTTTGTTTTGCGAACCGCCAAATACGTTCCATTCTCAAGAGCACAAGGCATCACCAGTCCGCCGTTGTAGTCGATGTGTTCGCCAATCAAATTGACACGAGCCGGAGCAAAGAAAACCTTATCACAAGGTTGCCCATAGCTTTTCTGAAATTCTTCTTGTATATATTTTTTCATTTTTTGAAATATTTTTTTCTGTTTTTGTACTAATTAAATATATATCTTTATTCCCGTATTACCAATTATAGGTAATCTGAAATCTTTTTTATAGTTTTATTTTATGTTTTTTACTTCTGACAAATGCTCGAAGCTCCAAAACGCGTGTTTCCTTCATTCACCTAAATGCTCGAAGCCCCAAAACGCTTGTTTTCTTCGTTCGCCTAAATGCTTGAAGCCTCAAAACGCTTGTTTTCTTCGTTTGCCTAAATGCTCGAAGTCCCAAAACGTGTGTTTTCTTCAAACGGCTAAATGCCCGAAGCTCCAAAACGTGTGTTTTCTCCAATCGGGAAAACCCCGAAGTCCTAAAACGTGTGCTTTCTTCATTCGGGAAAACCCCGAAGCCTTAAAACGTTTGTTTTCTTCATTCGGGAAAACCCCGAGCTTTTACAACGCGTGTTTTCTTATTTCGAATAAATGTCCGAAAGGTAAAAACTTTCGTTTTTAATTCTGAAAATTTATGCTATTTCAATGAACTTAAAAATAGTAAAATGTTTGTATTCCTCCTGCGGATTTAACTGCGTGGATTGAAACTGCGGATAATTCAACGCATCGGCAAAACCTTGGCATTCAAAACATATTCCTGCATTCTGCCCAGTAGCTTTTCTGTTTTTGGGGTGTAGTTCAGGTACATAGTATCCGCCATAGATGTGGAGTACGGGGTGATTGGTACGCACGTCCATACGAATACCACTTTCGTTGCAAATGAGCGACCCAACGGTTTCTTCCTCCGAAACCTGACGTGGAAAGGCATTGTCAATATCGGAGTGTACAAGGGTAGGCTTACGATAATCCCATTGTGTGCCTTCCACCAAGCGTAGTTCACCTGTTGGGGAATAATCAGGATTTAATGGAGAAACTCTGTCGCCATTAATCTGTAAATGATGATTTAAAATATTGCTGGAATCGGTGTTCAGGTTAAAATAAGCGTGTTGGGTTAGGTTCAGGATAGTAGGTTTGTTGGTAGTTCCGTAATAATCCACTCGGAGTTCGTTTTCATTAGTAAGTGAATAGGTTACTTCTGCGGTAACTTCGCCTGGGAAGCCTTCTTCGCCATCGGCAGAAATATATCGGAAAGTTACAGACGGAATTGGTTCATCTTGTACCGAAACGACTTCCCAAACTTTGCTGTCAAAACCTTCAAAACCGCCGTGTAGTTGTGCTTGGTTGTGGTTTACGCTTAGTTGGATTGTCTGTCCGTTGAGGGTTGTTTTTCCATTTTTGATGCGTCCGGCGTTTCTCCCAATGATTGCTCCAAAATACGGATATTCTTTGCGATAATCTGCACTTAGGTATTCTTCCAACGTGTCAAATCCGAGAACGGTTTGTATGTGTTTCCCGTCTTTTGGGAATTTAATGGAAGTGATGATACCGCCAAAGTTGGTTACTGATACTTCCATCGTGTTTTTATTGGTTAAGGTAAAGAGTGTTACCTGTTTATCGTGGTGTTTTCCAAAAGGTTTTTGTGTAATATTGGGTTTTACTTTCATCGTAGTTTAAAATTTTCGGACTAAATTACGAAATAATGTTGAAAGAAGTGTTTTTTTATTGTTTAAAAATAATGATGAATTGCAGAAGGAGTCTTTACTTGAGTTTATTCCCATTTTGTGGGTAAAGCTAATAGAAATTCGTTGTTGAAATGGTTATTTTTGCTACTTTTGTACTTCTGATAAAGAAGTAAAAGAAGGTGAAATATCTTCTTTAATTTAAAAAAAAGGGAAATTTGAGTAACAAGAATAAGGAATTGAAAAAGATAATCATTGCCATTGATGGCTTTTCGGGTACGGGTAAAAGCACTATTGCCAAAGGGGTTGCGCAAGAATTAGGATACATTTATGTAGATACAGGGGCGATGTATCGTGCCGTAGCTTATTTGGCTTATCAGCAAGGACTTATAGCTGTAGCCAGAGTTCAAAATTCTGAAGGAAAATTTGAATCTCACGAAATTATTGATAAAAAATCACTTTTAGAAGTTATTAAAAACAGTGATTTAAGCTTTATGACCGACCCTATTTCTGGAGCTTCTCAAATGCATCTGAATGGAAAGAATATTGAAAAAGAGATTCGAAGCATTACAATTGCTAATCACGTCAGCAAGGTAGCCAAAATTCCTGAGGTGCGTTCCTATCTGGTGGAATTACAACGGAAAATGGCTGAAAAAAAAGGAGTGGTGATGGACGGAAGGGATATTGGAACGGTAGTTTTCCCCGATGCTGAGCTGAAAATATTTATGACTGCTTCCGAAAGCATTCGAGCTCAACGCCGATATGATGAACTTCTTGCCAAAGGAGAGCAAGTACAACTTCATCAGGTACTTAAGAATATACAAGAACGCGATGAAATGGATACAAATCGCACCGAATCTCCTCTGCGTAAAGCCCAAGATGCTATTGAGTTGGATAATTCACAAACCACCATAGCCCAAATGGTGAAAACCATTGTTGATTTGGCACGAAAACAAATACAATTATGATAAAAGCGAAAAATATACACAAAACCTACGGAGGATTAGAAGTTCTCAAAGGGGTAGATATTGAAGTAAAAAAAGGTGAGGTTATTTCCATCGTAGGTGCTTCTGGAGCAGGAAAAACTACACTTTTGCAAATTCTCGGTACTCTTGAGGCGATGAATCCATTACCCGATGCTACTCTTTTTATAAACGATGTAGATATTAAATCGTTATCTTCTAATAAATTGGCAAAATTCCGTAATGAACATATTGGATTTATTTTTCAATTTCATCAATTATTGCCTGAATTTACAGCTTTGGAAAATATTTGCATTCCTGCATATATCAAAGGAATTTCTAAAAAAGAAGCCGAAAATCGCGCTATGGAATTGTTATCCTTTTTGAATCTTACTCAACGTGCAGGGCATAAACCTGAAGCACTCTCAGGTGGAGAGCAACAGCGTGTGGCTGTGGCACGTGCTTTGATGAATCGTCCAGCGGTGGTTTTTGCCGATGAACCCAGTGGTAATTTGGATTCGGAAAGTGCTGAAAACCTGCATCAGCTTTTTTTCGAATTGCGAAAAACCTTTGGGCAAACTTTCGTAATTGTAACTCATAATGAAGATTTAGCCAATATGGCAGACAGAAAGCTCACAATGTCTGACGGTAAGTTTCTGTAAAATAAACTATTAAAATGATGGAGCTTGCCGAAATAAAATCTTTTCTTGATGAAAAGGTAAGACAATATAACCGCCCTGAATTTGTGGAAAAAGACCCTATGCAAATTCCGAAGATGTTTTCTGTTAAAGAAGATATCGAGATCGCAGCATTTTTATCGGCAGCCATAGCTTGGGGGCAACGCAAAACAATCATAAGTAACGGACTGAAAATAATGCAATTGATGGATAATTCGCCTTATGAATTTGTTTTACAACATACCTCTTCTGATTTGAAGCATTTTGAGGGATTTGTACACCGCACTTTTAACGCTACGGATTTAGAGCAGTTCATAATTAGTCTGAAAAACATTTACTTGCATCACGGAGGACTTGAAAATGCTTTCGCCCAAAGTATTGAAAATGATGACCTACAATTGGGTATTTCCAACTTTAAGAGTTTATTTTTTACTGATGTTAAGTATCCAAGAAGCCTCAAACATCTTTCCGACCCTCGTAAAGGTTCTTCAGCCAAGCGTATCAATATGTTTTTACGTTGGATGGTTCGCAATGATAAGGCTGGGGTTGATTTTGGAATTTGGAAGAAAATAAGACCTGCACAACTTTCTTGTCCGCTTGATGTGCACACCGGAAATGTGGGACGTGCATTGGGTTTAATTACACGAAAACAAAACGATGCCAAAGCATTAACTGAATTAGATAGTTACCTAAGACAATTCGACCCTGAAGACCCAGCCAAGTATGATTTTGCTCTTTTCGGATTGGGTATTTTTGAAGGTTTTGGTAGATAATTCCACCCTAATTTTTGTTTGAAATCAGAATTCTGATAATCAGCGTCAAACAAAAAATAGGTCGGAGGCTATCCCATCGGATAAAAACTTTCCGTTGCGTGTCGTTTTTAGGCAGTTATCAGAAATCTCTAACAATTGTTGCTGGATAAACTTATTGGCTTGTTTTTGTAAATAATCTGACATTTTTTCACCAAAACGTTGTTCCACAGCCTTTAATGAAATTCCTTTTTGAGTTCGTATTCCAGTCATAATAAGTTCGTTATACTGGTCATTTAAGCTTAGAACTTCACGTTGTGAAGGCAAAATTCCTGCGTTAATTTGTTGAATGTATTTGATGTTGTTTGAAATGTTCCAACTTCGTTCAACGCCATTGAAGCTATGTGCTGAAGGTCCTATTCCCATATACTTTTTACCTTCCCAATATGCAGTATTATTTTTACTGAAATACCCCGTTTTTCCGAAATTGGAAAGCTCATAATGTATGAAATTTTCTTTTTCTAAAAAATCAACCATAGTCATAAATTGAGCGTGTGATTTATTTTCGTCAACATCAGGGTATTTTCCGCGAACAATGAATTGATGAAGAGCGGTTTTGGGCTCTACCGTCAGTGCATAAGCTGAAACGTGAGGGATTTTATATTGTATTACTTTATTTAGGTTTTCCAACCAACGCTCTTGCGACATATTGGGAAGTCCATAAATAAGGTCAATGCTAATGTTATCAAAAAAATCAGAAGTTTCCTCTAACAATTCTATTGTTTGTTTGGCGTTATGAGCCCGATTCATCCATTTTAAATCTTCTTCAAAGAAAGACTGCACACCGATGCTTAATCTGTTGATTTTTAGTCTTTTTAATTCAGATAGAAATTTTCTGCCACTGCATTTTTTTTCAAAGAAATCATCAGGATTTGCCTCTAAGGTAATTTCGGCATCAGAGGCAATCGTATAATATTTATTGATGGTTTCAAAAATCTGTTTGAGTTCATCAATCGATAAAATGCTTGGAGTACCACCGCCCAAGTAAATAGCTTTTAGAGGATTGTTAGCTTCTTCCTGCCTTATAAACAGTTCTTTACAAATGCTATCTACCATTTCCGATTTTCGTTTTAAAGTGGTAGAAAAGTGAAAATCACAATAATGACACGCTTGTTTGCAAAAAGGAATATGAATGTAAAGGCTGTGCAAAATACTTACTTTTTATTACCCTATACGGTCTTGATTCTGATTCACGAATGATTCCCAACTACTGTACGATTTACCCGCTACAATTTTACCCGAATTGAAATGATGGCAAACTGCTACAGCCAAGCCATCGGTAGCATCTAAAAATTGGGGCATTTGCTCTATGTTTAGCATTTGTTGTAACATTTTAGCCACTTGTTCTTTGGAAGCATTACCATTGCCTGTGATAGCCATTTTCACCTTTTTAGGTTCATATTCGGTGATGGGGATTTGTCGTGAGAGCCCTGCAGCCATAGCTACACCTTGAGCGCGCCCTAATTTTAACATTGATTGCACATTTTTCCCGAAAAAAGGTGCTTCAATAGCCAACTCATCAGGGTGGTAAGAATCAATTAGCTCAAGGGTTCTTTCAAAAATAATACGCAGTTTCAAATAATGATTGTCGTATTTTTTGAGCTGCAATTCATTGAGTTGTAACAAACTGATTTGTTGCTTAACCACTTTTATCAGTCCAAAGCCCATAATGGTAGTTCCTGGGTCGATACCTAAAATGATTTTTTCCAAAATAGTTATTTTACATCAATCACAATGGGTAATGTAAATTGGGTGCTAACTTCAACACCTTGTTTTACAGCAGGTTTTATATTTGGAAATGCTTCAAAATGTTTTTTCAAAGAAGTTTCCAAATTCGGAAGTAAATTTTTGGTTTGGTCTTTGGCTTCAATATAGTCCAAAATGGTATTTCCTTGATTGCTGATTTTTACAAAAACCTTTAGGGTATCGTTAATAGGTTCGGCTACCTCAAATTTTTCGTTTTGAAAGATGTCTTGAAATATTTTAGCGAATGTATTTTCAAAGCATTTTTTTTGTTCTTCTTGGGTAAGGGTATCGCTACACTGAGGAAATAGTGGATAGCTATCAACCTCATTCATATCAATTTCAGCCAATTGTGTTTGTACAATGGAGTCCAATTTTGCTTTGGCTTCTTCGGCTTGTTTGGCTTTATTATCGGCATTGAAGTTGCACGAAGCCATCAAAAAAGGGATTAGAACTGAACAAAAAGAGTATTTCATATTCCAAAATATTTAAGACTATATACTTGTAATGGTCAAAATTATAATAAAAAAACGACACAAAAAAATTTTTTCGGTACAATTGGTTATGATAAAATTTATATCTTTGCTTGTTGAAGGTTTCGTTTGAAAGTAATAAAAATAAAATATAAATGAAATATAAAAGAATTCTGTTGAAACTCAGTGGAGAAGCCCTAATGGGAAGTCGTCAGCACGGGATAGACCCTGCTCGGCTCAAAGAATATGCCATTGAAATCAAGGAAGTTGTAAAACAAGGCGTAGAGGTAGCTATTGTTATCGGCGGAGGAAATATTTTTCGCGGGGTAGCAGGTGCTAGTAACGGAATGGACAGAGTACAAGGAGATTATATGGGGATGCTCGCAACAGTGATTAACTCGCTGGCTTTGCAGAGTGCTTTGGAAGAAGAAGGTGTTTTTACCCGATTACAAACCGCTATCACTATGGAAGCCATTGCAGAACCCTTCATTCGCCGACGTGCTGTACGGCATCTAGAAAAAGGGCGTGTAGTCATTTTCGGCGCAGGTACTGGAAATCCGTATTTTACTACTGATTCAGCTGCGGTGTTAAGGGCTATCGAAATCAATGCAGATGTTATTTTGAAAGGAACTCGTGTGGATGGAATTTATACCGCTGACCCTGAAAAAGATAAAAATGCTACCAAGTTTGAACGTATCACCTTTGATGAAGTAATGGATAAAGGATTAAAAGTGATGGATATGACAGCTTTTACTTTAAGTCAGGAGAATAAACTGCCTATAATTGTTTTTGATATGAACAAAAAAGGAAATCTATCAAAAGTAGTGACAGGCGAAAACGTGGGAACCATAGTTGATTTATAAAAAAATATAAAAACGCAATAAAATATGAATGAAGAAATAGATATTATTTTAGATAGCACTGATGAGGCAATGCAAGCCGCTTTGGCTCACTTAGACAAGTCATTGTCAAATATTCGTGCCGGAAAGGCAAGTCCGCAAATGTTAGGAAGTGTTTTTGTGGATTATTATGGTTCACAAACTCCTTTGAATCAGGTGGCAAATGTAAGTGCTCCTGACTCAAGAACCATCACCATTCAGCCTTGGGAAAGGAGTATGATTCAGCCTATTGAAAAAGCCATTATGGTGGCAAATTTGGGGTTTAATCCTATGAATAATGGTGATGTGGTGATAATTAGCGTTCCACCACTAACCGAAGAACGCCGAAAGGAATTAGTAAAACAAGCCAAAGGAGAGTGCGAAGATGCTAAAATAAGTATTCGCAACGCGCGTCAAGATGCTAATAAAGAGATAAAAAAAACCGAAACTTCAGAGGATATAAAAAAAGGAGCAGAAGAGAGTGTTCAGCAGCTCACCGATAAGTACATTAAGAAGGTAGATGAAATTTTTGTACTCAAAGAAGCTGAAATTTTAAAGGTTTAATTGCTTTATCAATAAAAGATAATATTTAATTACGAAGGATAATATTTATAAATATTATCCTTCATTTTTTATAGAATAAAGTTTTTTTGAAAAAAAATAAGTGTTTTTTTATTTTTTAACTAAAAAATAACATTTATGCTTATTGATTAGAATATTTTTTTCTTATCTTTGCCTAGAATTAAAAAAGAATAATTAAATTTTGTTTTTATGGGAACAGGTATCATTGGAACACTTATCATTGGAGCCATTGCAGGTTGGCTCGGAGGAACTATCTATAAAGGTAGTGGACTTGGACTAATCGGGAATATCATTGTTGGTATTTTGGGTAGTTTTGTTGGATATTGGCTTTTAGGAACCGTATTGAATATCTCTTTAGGAGGAGGTTGGATTGGAGCTATTTTCACAGGAGCTGCTGGGGCTATTGTTATTTTATTTTTACTTAACTTGATATTTAAGGGGAAAAAGTAGCCTGACGATTATTTTTCATTTTGAAAAGTAATTAAAAGACAAAAAATAGAAAGCAACAAAACTATAACGTTTTGTTGCTTTTGTTTTTTATTTTTTTGCCTATTCAGATAATAAGGATTGACATAGTTGTTGGGTAGAAGGAGCAGATGCAAAACTCTTAAAAAAGAATGATTATTTACATTTTAATGCCACCGCCTTAGGGAAAGTAAATACAAAACTTTTACAAATTCGTTGGGAGAATAACGAATTTGGAATAAAATATTTACCTAAAAATGTTAATTTAGATTTTAAGGTAGATGTTTCAGGAAGTTTTTTAGGCTTTAAATTAGAAACCGCTCCCTTTTACCAAAGAATACTTTTAATGAAAAAACAACAACAAAATGGAAAACAATAAAAATGGAAAAAAAATATTATTTACGGAGGAGGATTATCTATATTCATCTGTTTATATCGTTTTTGACAGTTTTAGGAGAATCTTTTTCGGGATTTAAAAACACCTTGATGGCATATCATTCGTTAAATTTTCAAAAGAATTTTGTACGAAAAAAATTTTATTACATAGAAAATAAATCATATTCAACAAAATCAACTGCTTATTACTTATATGGCATTATAGAAGATGACTTACCAAATGATTTTGAGGTAACTAATGATTTTTTTTCACCAGATAATTATGATTTAAGAAAGAAATTGGTTGAAAAATATGAGGGAATTTTAAAGATTTTTGTGGCAGGAGATAGGTATGGACAATTTTTTGAAGAAGATGAACAAGGAAGGACATATATAAATGTTTGGTACAATCCAAAAGTGAAAGAAGTGTATTCCATAAACCATACGGGAATTGATTATAATGGACTTTTATGGCACTTAGTTTTTACAATTTGGATAATCCCTGAAATTTGGTATTTAGTCATTTTAAGACGAAGAGAACAGCGAGAAAAATTATTGGAAAAAAGTAATAATGATGGTGATTTAAAAAGTTAAAAGAGACTATTTTTTACCAAAGAATTGTTTTTTATATCTGCAATCAGAAATAAACTTGTACTAACAGCTAATTATGAAATTTAAAACTTACCCTTTTGAATATCCTTTAAAAAATAACTCACTGTTTTACAGTGAGTTATTTTGTGTTTTGTGACCGCGAGAGGATTCGAACCCCTAACCCTCAGAGCCGAAATCTGATATTCTATCCAGTTGAACTACGCGGCCTTTATTTGTTGTTATGACAATAATTTTTTTACAATGGTCGAAATGGCTTTCCCGTCAGCTTTACCAGCCAATTGAGCCGTAGCTTGAGCCATTACCTTACCCATATCTTTCATTCCAGAAGCGCCTAATGAAGTAATTACTTGAGTAACTTCAGCTTCAATTTCAGCCTCAGAAAGTTGCTTGGGCAAGAATTTTTCAATAACAGCGGCTTGAGCTAATTCGGGTTGAGCCAAATCTTCCCTACCTTGTTCTTTGTATAGTGAAGCACTGTCTTTACGTTGTTTGACTAACTTTTGGAGGAGTTTCATCTCGTCGGCTTCAGAGAGCTCTTCTGAGGCTCCCGATTCTGTTTTCGCTAATAAAATTACCGATTTTATTGCTCGTAAAGCTTCTAAAGAAACTGTATCTTTAGCTTTCATAGCAACTTTTAAGGCTTCCATTATTTCTGCTTGTAAACTCATACTCTCTTTTTCTTTCGAAATGCAAAGATATAAAAACTTTAAAAACAAGTTTGTATTTCTTTGAGTTTTTTTACCTGAAATTTTCTTTATAATTAAAATCTTTTATGTAATGGTCTGATTATTATTCTAATGATTTTCTTATTTAAAATTGAAGGGCTTTGTCACTTTTCATAATCAAAAAAAATCATTAAATTGCATTGCTATTTGAATAATAGTTTTCACATTTTTTTTATTTAAACACAATGTATATGTATCGTTCCAAAATTAGAGGATTAGGATTTTATGTTCCTGAAAATATAGTAACTAACGATGATTTGTCTAAGATAATCGACACCAGTGATGCTTGGATTCAAGAGCGTACCGGAATACAGCAACGACATCATATCATTAGAGGGCAAGATACAACTGCTTCGATGGGTGTTAAGGCAGCCGAAAAAGCCATTGAACACGCTGGAATTCAGAAGGAAGAAATAGATTTTATTATTTTTGCTACTTTAAGTCCTGACTATTATTTTCCAGGTTCAGGAGTTTTGGTACAGAAAGAATTAGGCTTAAAAACCGTAGGAGCTTTAGATGTTCGCAATCAGTGTTCTGGGTTTATTTATGCCCTTTCTATAGCCGATCAATATATAAAAACAGGGATGTACAAAAATATTTTGGTGATTGGGTCGGAATCACAATCTCCAGGGTTGGATATGACCACAAGAGGGCGTAACGTTTCCGTTATTTTTGGTGATGGTGCAGGAGCTGCACTTGTTTCCAGAGAAGATAATCCTCAAAAAGGAATACTCTCTACACATTTACACAGCGAGGGCGCTCACGCAGAAGAGTTGACTATGATTTCCCCAGGAATGGGAAAACGTTGGGTTACTGATATTGTAGCTCAAAATGATCCACAAGACACAAGTTATTTTCCGTATATGAATGGGCAATATGTTTTTAAACACGCTGTAATACGATTTAGTGAGGTTATCAATGAGGGCTTACAAGCCAACGGATTATCTTCTTCTGATATTGATATGCTCATTCCACATCAAGCTAATTTGCGTATATCGCAATTTATACAACAAAAATTTGGACTTTCTGATCATCAGGTGTTTAACAACATTTCGAAATACGGAAATACCACAGCGGCTTCTATACCCATTGCCTTGACCGAAGCTGTACAAGAAGGCAAAATAAAAGATGGCGATTTGGTTGTGTTAGCTGCTTTTGGTAGTGGATTCACTTGGGGAAGCGCAATCATTAGGTGGTAAAACAAAAAGAGGTTTATGAAAAAACATAAACCTCTTTTTAATGTTTTATTTTACAGGTTCTCCGTACAAATCATAATCGGCGGCATCTGTAATTTTTACATTTACAAAATCACCTGTTTTGACGTAGTGCTTCGAAGCGTCAATAAGTACTTCATTATCTACATCAGGGGAATCAAATTCGGTACGTCCAACAAAGTATTGTCCCTCTTTTCTATCAATTAAACAGCGAAAAATTTTACCTATTTTCTCCTGATTCAATTCCCAAGAAATTTGAGATTGAATTTCCATAATTTCGTTGGCACGTTGTTGCTTCACTTGCTCAGGAACATTGTCTTCTAGTTGGTAAGCCGTGGTGTTCTCTTCGTGGCTGTATGTGAAACATCCTAAACGTTCAAAACGAGTTGTTTTTACAAAGTTTTTCAAAGTCTCGAAATCTTCTTCAGTTTCTCCTGGGTATCCTACGATTAGAGTGGTACGAATAGCCATTTGAGGTACTTTTTCTCGGAATTCTTGTAAGAGTTTGGTGGTTTTCTCTTGAGTTGTTCCGCGTTTCATACTTTTCAGGATAGGGTCTGAAATATGTTGAAGAGGAATATCAATGTAATTGCAAATTTTGGGTTCTACTTTCATTACCTCTAATACATCTTTCGGGAACCCCGTTGGGAAGGCGTAATGTAACCGAATCCACTCAATTCCTTCTACTTTTACCAAAGCGCGTAGTAGATCGGCAAGTTTTCGCTCTTTGTAAAGGTCTAATCCGTAATACGTTAAGTCTTGAGCGATGAGGATGAGTTCTTTAACGCCTTTTTGAGCTAATTTTTCGGCTTCGATAACCAAATCTTCAATAGGGGTGCTTCTGTGCTTTCCGCGCATTAGTGGAATGGCACAAAAGCTACAAGGGCGATCGCATCCTTCAGCTATTTTTAGATAAGCGTAGTTTTTCGGGGTGGTTGTAAGCCGTTCACCGATGAGTTCGTGTTTATAATCTGCTCCTAAAGCTTTTAGTAATGATGGAAGCTCGGTAGTGCCAAAATATTGGTCAACATTCGGAATTTCTTTCTGCAAATCGGGTCTATAACGTTCGCTTAAACAACCTGTTACAAATACTTTATCTACAATTCCTGCCTCTTTTTTTTCTACATATTCCAAAATGGTATTTATGCTTTCCTCTTTGGCACTTCCGATGAAACCGCAAGTATTGATAACTACTATGTTACCTTTTTCTTCGTGAACAACTTCTTTGCCACTTGCTTTAAGTTGCCCCATAAGCACTTCGCTGTCGTAAACGTTTTTGGAGCATCCCAAAGTAACTACGTTGATTTTATTTTTTTTGATGGATTTTGTTCGCATAATAATTGATTTGCCGTTGCAAAGATAGCTTTAAAATGAAAATTATTACGAAAATTAGAAATTTTTACCAATAAATAAGGTTTTAAAAATAGATTTCTTTTTTTATTAAATATTGATTTTTAGATATTTACATTCTTTTGGTTTTGAATAAATATTTGTAAATTGATATCTTATTGATTTTTTAGTATCTTTGCCAGTCTATATAGTAAAAAACAATTATTGCAATATGATTAAAATTACGCTACCAGATGGTTCGGTTAAGGAAGTTGCTAAAGGAACAACTCCTTATGAAGTTGCTTTGAGCATTAGTGAAGGGTTGGCAAGAAATATATTGTCAGCAAGTTACGATGGAAAAACGATTGAAACGACGACCCCCCTGACCACCGATGGAAGTTTAGTTTTATACACTTGGAATGATGCTGAGGGCAAAAAAGCATTTTGGCATTCGTCTGCCCATATTTTGGCTCAAGCTTTGGAAGAAACTTTTTCGGGTATCAAATTGACTATCGGTCCTGCTATTGATAACGGATTCTATTATGATGTAGACTTTGGACAACATAGCTTTTCTGAAAAAGATATTCCAGAAATTGAGAAGAAAATGCTTGAAATTGCCAAAGGAAAGCATACTTTTTCGATGCGTTCTGTAAGTAAAAGAGAAGCATTAGAGCTTTACAAAGAAAATCCATATAAAACAGAATTGATTGAAAATCTGGAAGATGGCTCAATTACATTCTGTGATCATTCCACTTTTACAGATCTTTGCCGTGGCGGGCATTTGCCTAATACGGGTTTTGTAAAAGCGGTGAAAATATTGAGTATCGCAGGAGCGTATTGGCGTGGTGATGAAAAAAACAAACAGCTAACACGTGTTTACGGAATTTCGTTCCCAAAACAGAAAGATTTAACGGAATATTTAGCCCTTTTGGAAGAAGCTAAAAAGAGAGACCACAGAAAATTAGGCAAAGAGTTAGAATTGTTTACTTTTTCAAATAAGGTTGGGCAAGGGCTTCCGTTGTGGTTACCCAAAGGAGCAGCACTTCGTGAGCGTTTAGAACAATTCTTGCGGAAAGCACAAAAACAAGCTGGATATGAGCAAGTTGTTTCTCCTCATATTGGGCATAAAGATTTGTATGTAACTTCAGGGCATTGGGAAAAATATGGTAAAGATAGTTTTCAACCTATTGCAACGCCTAATGAAGGTGAAGAATATTTACTAAAACCGATGAACTGTCCGCATCACTGCGAAATTTACAATTCAAAACCTTGGAGTTATCGCGATTTGCCTAAGCGTTTTGCTGAGTTTGGAACGGTGTATCGTTACGAGCAAAGTGGTGAACTTCACGGACTTACTCGGGTACGTTGCTTCACTCAAGACGATGCCCACATTTTTTGTACACCAGAACAATTGGACGAAGAGTTTAAAAATGTGATTGACTTGGTATTGTATGTATTTGGTTCGCTTGGTTTTGAGAATTTTACAGCACAAGTATCGTTGCGTGACCCCGAAAATCCAGCTAAATACATTGGTTCCGATGAAAATTGGCAAAAAGCAGAACAGGCAATTATCAACGCAGCTAAAGAAAAAGGGTTGAATTACGTGATTGAAACAGGCGAAGCGGCTTTCTACGGACCTAAGTTAGACTTTATGGTGAAAGATGCTTTGGGAAGAAGTTGGCAGCTTGGAACAATCCAAGTAGATTATAACTTGCCAGAGCGTTTCGATTTGTGGTATAAAGGTTCTGATAATGAATTGCATAGGCCTGTTATGATACACCGAGCACCTTTCGGAAGTATGGAGCGTTTTGTGGCGATTTTGCTGGAGCATACAGCGGGTAATTTCCCACTTTGGTTGATGCCAAATCAGGCGATAATTCTTTCTTTGAGTGAAAAATATGAAAAATATGCTCAAAAAGTTTTGAATTTGTTAGAAAATTTCGAAATTCGCACACTGATTGATAATCGTAATGAAACCATTGGCAAAAAAATCCGTGAGGCGGAAACTCAAAAAATTCCGTTTATGCTGATTGTGGGTGAAAATGAGGAAAAAGAAGCTACAGTTTCTGTCAGAAAGCACGGAGGAGAAAGCTTAGGAAGTATTTCTGTTGAAGCTTTTGTTAAAATTGTTCAAACAGAGATTGATAAAAGTATTAAGAAATTCAAATCATAAAGCATTGTTGCTTTTGGTTTGTAGTGAAAGAAAAATAATCAAAAAATAAATAGCTATTAGTAAGAAAGTTAACACTCCGGGTAGAGATGACAAACAACCTCACCGAATAAATAGAGATATTCGAGTTGCAGAGGTGCGTTTGGTTGGGGATAACGTTGAAATGGGCGTATATCCGATACAAAAAGCATTAAAAATTGCTGAAGAATTAGAGTTGGATTTGGTGGAAATTTCACCCAATGCAGTCCCACCTGTTTGTAAAGTGATTGATTATAAAAAATTTCTTTACGAGCAGAAAAAACGTGAAAAGGAAATAAAATCCAAAGCTACTAAAGTGGTTATCAAAGAGATTCGATTCGGACCTCAAACCGATGAACACGATTATGAGTTTAAGAAAAAACACGGTGAAAAATTCTTAAAAGAAGGTGCTAAAGTGAAAGCTTACGTCTTCTTTAAAGGACGTTCTATCATTTATAAAGATCAAGGAGAAATACTTTTATTGCGTCTAGCAACCGACTTGGAAGAGTTCGGAAAGGTGGAACAAATGCCAAAATTGGAGGGTAAAAGAATGACAATGTTTATCGCTCCCTTGTCTAAGAAGAAATAAAGTTGTACTTTTGCCGTCGCTTTTTAAAAAAGTAAGTAAATCGAAATAATATCCAATAAATTAAGAAGCAAAATGCCAAAAATTAAAACTAAATCTGGAGCAAAAAAGCGTTTTAAGCTTACTGGTTCAGGAAAAATCAAAAGGAAGCACGCTTACAAAAGCCACATTTTGACTAAAAAATCAACAAAACGTAAGCTAAAATTAACGCATACAACTCTGGTACATCAGCACGATGAAAACAGTATCAAGGAACAATTAGGTTTAAAATAACATTTTTGTTCTTGATTTTGAGTATTTCAAAGCAGTTTTGCTTTTAGCTCAAAAGGTAATTCAATAACCCTGGAGTGGGCTCATTCAAAAGATTCATTCAAAAATGAACGCCTACTACAAAAAATTAAAAATTTATGCCAAGATCAGTAAATGCAGTAGCTCGTAGAGCTCGTAGAAAAAAAATAATGAAGCAAGCCAAAGGCTTCTTTGGTCGCAGAAAAAACGTTTGGACGGTAGCTAAGAATGCTGTTGAAAAAGCAATGCAATATGCTTACAGAGACCGCCGTAATAAAAAGAGAACATTCCGTGCTTTGTGGATTGCGCGTATCAACGCAGGAGCAAGACTTCACGGATTGTCATACTCTCAATTTATGGGGAAACTAAAAGCAAATCACATTGAACTTAACAGAAAAGTTTTAGCTGATTTAGCAATGAATCATCCAGAAGCTTTCAAAGCTATTGTAGAAAAAGTAAAATAAACGTTTAATTAAGATATTATTTCGATAAAAAAAAAGCTACCTTTTTAGGGTAGCTTTTTTAATTATCCCTTTATAATTCTCTCTTGTCGGTTGATAGATTCTTGATGGATAGCTTTGAACAGGTGTGTTACGAATTCTTCACTGAGTCCGCGTTGTTGTCCTTCCAAAATCATTTTTCCTAAAAGGGCATACCAACGTGAATTTTGAAGTACAGCAACGTTCTTCTCCTTTTTAAGTTTTCCAATATTATCTGAAGCGGTCATTCTCTTTTTTAGTAAATCAAGAAGTTGGTCGTCTAAAAGATCAATTTTTGAACGCAATTCGCTAAGCTGACTTTGGTAATCTTCTTCCGAGGTGGTTTGTTTACGAATTCGCAAATCTTTCATTATCTGAACTAAAGTTTCGGGGGTAACTTGCTGAGCAGCATCGCTCCACGCTTGGTCGGGCGAAATATGCGTTTCAATCATTAAGCCGTCAAAATTTAGGTCGAGAGCGGTTTGCGAAACGTCAAAAATCATATCACGTTTGCCCGTAATGTGTGAAGGGTCGCAGATGAGCGGTAATTCTGGAAATTTATTTTGAAGTTCGATAACTAACTGCCATTCAGGAATATTTCGGTATTTTGTCTTTTCATAAGTAGAAAAACCACGATGAATGACGCCCAGATTTTTGATTCCCGCTCGTTGCAGACGCTCCAAAGCTCCAATCCAAAGTGGCAAATCAGGGTTTACAGGATTTTTTACCAAAACGATTTTATCGGTATTTTTCAACTCGTCGGCAATTTCCTGAATGATAAACGGACTTACAGTAGAACGAGCTCCAATCCAAAGCATATCAATGTCGTGTTCCAACGCTAATTTTACGTGGTCTTTGTTGGCGACTTCGGTGGCAACTTTCATTCCTGTTTCTTCTTTTACGCGTTGTAACCACTTCAAACCCAAAGCTCCCACACCTTCAAACATTCCTGGACGTGTACGAGGTTTCCAAATTCCTGCTCGAAAATAATTCACATCGGTATCTTTCAGTTGATGAGCAATTTTCAATACTTGTTCTTCGGTTTCGGCACTGCAAGGACCTGCAATCACCAGAGGATGTGATAATTGCAAATCAGTTAACCATTTTTTATTTTCTGTTGTTATTTCCATAGGTTTCAAATGTATTGTTGTTTTTGAATATTTATTTTATAATTTGAAATTCAGTTATTTATGAGTAGAGTAAAAGAAAAATCTATTTTAAAATTTTCTTGATATAATTGATTTCTTTGATTGTTTTTCGGATTTTTTTGTCTTCTTGGTTTTGAATAAGCGTTCTGAATTCTTCTAAATTTTTGATGTATTCATCAAGGGATTTTAGTACGTTCTCTCTGTTTTCCAGAAAGATAGGGCACCACATTGCGGCATCGCTCTTGGCTAATCTTACGGTGGAGGCAAATCCTGTACTTGCCAAATCGAAAATGTTTTGTTCGTCTTTTTCTATTTCCAGAACGGTTTTTCCGAGCATAAACGAACTCACGTGTGATAGATGCGACACGTAAGCCGTGTGGCGGTCGTGGGCTTCGGGCGATAGTATTTTGATTCGCATATTCAGCTTTTGAGCGAACTCTATTGCCTTTTCTACCAGATGCTTATCGCTTTTTTCTGTCTCACAAAAAACCATTACTTTGTGGTCAAACAGATTGTAAATTGCTGCCTCTGGACCTGAAAATTCCGTTCCTGCCATTGGGTGACTTGCTACAAAATTTTTTCTGTTTGGGTGATTTTCAATAGATTTGCAAATACTTCCTTTCACTGACCCCATATCCATAATCACCGTCTGTTCTCCTGCGTAATCGAGGGCTTTTTGTAATACTTTGGGGATAATATCTACTGGCACGGCCACAATTGCCATATCCGCATTTGTGATATGATTGTAATCGACTATTTTATCTATGATGTTCAAAGCCAATGCTTTTTGTGCATTTTCGGCATTGGCATCAATTCCCCAAATTTGGTATCCACAACGTTTGCGAAGCTCAAGAGCCATTGACCCTCCGATAAGTCCTAAACCGATAATGACTGCTGTTTTCATATTTTGTAAATGGGTTGATTTTTCTATTTAGAATGAATTATATCAATGCATTTTTATAAATTCCTAAAACTTTAAAATCCTCTGCCATAATGGATAATAATTTCTCTGCTTTTTCAAAATCTTCATAATTTTCAAATACAATATCCACAAAAAAGGCGTATTTCCAAGGAGTTTCAATCACAGGAAGTGACTGAATTTTAGTCATATTGATTCGGCAATCACTGATTACATTCAGAACAGTGGCGAGGCTTCCGCGTTTGTGGTGCACTTGAAATTTTAAAGAGGCTTTATTAACCTGATTTCGGTCTATTTTTTCCTCTTTTGTGGTCAGTATTACAAAGCGAGTGGCATTGATTTTCATCGTTTGGATACTATGGCGAATAATCTCCAAATTGTACAATTCTGCTGCTGATTTTGAGCCGATTGCACCAATTCCTAAAAGTTGTTTTTGATGAATACGTTGGGCAGTACTTGCCGTATCGGTATCTTCAACCAATTTGATATGTGGGTAATTTTCAAAGAATTGTTTACATTGTAGTAGAGCCATCGGGTGAGAGTGAACTTCTTTAAGGTCGTTGAGGTCTTGTCCTGAAATAGCCATCAAATTTTGCTGAATGTCAATGTAATGCTCTCCAACAATATTGAGTTTCAATCGGTCAATGAGAGCATAATTAGGCAAAATGGAACCTGCTATGCTATTTTCGATAGCCATTACCCCCAAATCGGCTTCATTCTTAAGCAAACTTTGGGCTACTTTGTCAAAGGAGTTGCATTCAATAATCGTAATTTGATTGCCGAAATATTCCTGAGCTGCCTGATAATGAAACGACCCTTTTATTCCTTGAATTGCTATTTTTTGTTGCATATCTTAATTGATGATATCAAAACATAAAAAAAAGCCCCGCTATTACCCGAGACTTTTCTTGAATTATTAAACCTTAAATCTTTAAACAACATACTTAAAAAAACCTCGCTCTTATTTTTTGAAATAAAAGTAATAGTAAAAGAAACCGAAGTATGTATTAAGTACGTCCATGCTATGAAAAAATCAATACAAATATAGTAAACCGTATGTAAAAAACAAATAATTTAATGTTTTTTTTTGATTTTATTCTTTAATACTGACAATACTATCTACTACATAACGTGAATTTCCCCGCCAAGGAAGTACACCGTGGTATTCTTTGTAGTGCAAATCGAATTTTTTACCGCTATTAGCTTTTAGCTGACTAAAAATAGCTTCATTTTCAATTGAAAATTCAAATTCGTGACTAGTAATTACCCCCGTGGAACCACGTCCGAACCCTTCTTGAATGAGTTTTCCTTCATAAGTTTTGAAAACATTACCCTTATGAACGGCATAGTTCAAATATCCAGATTTTACGCCTTCACCAAAAACGAAATAGTAATTGTAATAAATGTATCCGCCCAATGCAGCGATCAATACAAATATCCCTATAATGATTCCTTTTTTCATAGTCTTCTTTTTTAGGAATTACTCAATGATTCCACCACAACTTACACGTCCGCCAGCGTTTCCTGTAGGTTGTGTTACAAAATCATCAGTTGCTGCGTGAATAATAACTGCTTTACCTAAAATGTTTTTTGTGTCGTCATCACAGCCAATGCACCACAAATCGGTTTCGAATTCTAAATGTGCATTTCCGTTTTCGTCAGCGGTTAAATTTCCAATATCACCTCGATGAAACCCTTCTGGAGCTCCCCATTTTCCGTGATTTTCAAAGGTAGGATTCCAATGCCCACCGGTAGAGGTTCCGTCGGCAGAGGAGCAATCTGCCTTTTCGTGTAAGTGAATGGCGTGTTCGCCTGCGGTTAACCCCGAAACGTGAACGGTTAGCATCACTTTGTCGCCTTTTTGTGTGAATACGGCTGTTCCTGATACATTTGAGTCACTTTTTGGAGTCAAAGCTACGGTAAGGGTTTTTTCTGTAGCCATTTTTTGGCTATCCGAAATCATTTCAGCATTATTGGGTTGCTTTTTGGTTTGTTTGCAACCTAATGCCATAAAAACGAGTCCTAATACTAAAAATCTTTTCATAGAAATTATGTTTTTTTAATTGATTTCCCAAAAGTATAAAAAAATAAACAAAAGGGCTTTGAATTTGGGTGATTTTTTGAATTTTAGTGCAAAAGTTGTCTAACAATCGGAAAGATTGACTGCAACTGCCAATCCGCCTTCTGAGGTTTCTTTATACTTGGAATGCATATCTTTGGCTGTTTCCCACATAGTATTGATAACTTTGTCAAGGGGTACTTTAGCGTTTTTAGGGTCGGTTTCGACTGCCAATTCGGCTGCATTTATGGCTTTTATTGCGCCCATAGCATTACGTTCAATGCAGGGCACTTGTACCAGTCCGCCAATCGGGTCGCAGGTAAGTCCTAGATGATGTTCCATTGCAATTTCGGCAGCGATAAGTACTTGTTCGGGTGAGCCGCCCATTAGCTCACATAATCCGGCAGCTGCCATAGCTGATGAAACTCCAATTTCAGCCTGACATCCGCCCATAGCGGCAGAAATGGTAGCCCCTTTCTTAAACAAACTGCCTATTTCACCAGCAACTAAAAGGAATTGTTTGATTTGCTTTTCATTAGCGTTATGGTTTTCAATGGTCAGATAATACATCAGCACGGCAGGAATTACTCCTGCACTGCCATTGGTCGGAGCAGTAACAACCCTGCCTAAAGAAGCATTTACTTCGTTGACTGCCAGTGAAAAACAACTCACCCATTTGAGGATTTGTCGGAATTTTACTTCCGTTTTTTTGATGGATTCAATCCATTCTTTTGGGTTTTGATAAGTAACTACCCCGATGAGATTTTTGTGTATGTCGTATGCCCGTCGGCGAACATTTAATCCGCCAGGGAGTACGCCCTCAGTATGACAACCAATGTACATACACTCAAGCATTGTTTCCCAAATGCGTAATAATTCGTGGTGTATTTCCGATTCGTTGCGTAACGATTTTTCGTTTTCCAATACAATTTCCGATATTTTCTTTTGTTGCGAACGGCAATATTCCAATAACTCCGTAGCTTTTTCAATAGGGAAGGGAAAATGTGATTTTTGCTGATGTAAAACCTCCTGTGAAGAATCGTCTTCTTTTATGATAAATCCGCCCCCGATGGAATAAAAAGTGGAATGATATTCAAAATCGTTTCCAAAAGCAGTAAAAGCAATTCCGTTAGCGTGGAAAGGTAAAAAATTTCGATTGAAAACAATATCCGTTTCGGGGTCAAAAGCAATAATACGCTCGTTACCCAAATAAATTTCCTTATTGTTATGAATTGCAGCAATGGTAACATTAAGGCTTTCAATAGGTACGTACTCGGGGTCGGCTCCGCTTAGCCCGAGCATCACAGCCAAATCGGTTGCGTGTCCCTTCCCTGTTAAGGAAAGTGAACCAAACAAATCTACTTTTAGGATTTGGGTTTTTGTAAAGTATTGTTTCTCTCTTAACTCTCTTAAAAAGGCTTCGGCAGCTCGCCACGGTCCTAATGTGTGCGAACTGGAAGGTCCTACTCCGATTTTTAGCATATCAAATACGCTGATACATTGCCCCATTGCTGTAATTTTAAATCTTTTTTAACGAATCACAAATATAGAAAAAATGCTTTTAAAATGCGTAAGTTCAAGAATATTCATTTTTGGTTTTATTCTTAATGACTTTAATTTACTGATGGTGATAAGGTTCTCCTCGTAAAATGGTAAATCCGCGATAGAGTTGTTCAATGAAAAACGGACGAATCATTTGGTGTGAAAAGGTCATTTTAGAGAGCGAAATTTGAGCATTAGCCCTTGCGTACACGTCTTGCGAAAATCCGTAAGGACCACCAATGACGAAGGTTAGCTGTTTGGTTCCCGTATTCATCTTTTTTTGGAGGAAATCAGCAAAACCCACCGAAGAAAATTCTTTTCCACGTTCGTCTAGAAGAATTAAATCGTGTTGATTTTCAATTTGTTTTAAGATTAACTCACCTTCTTTAATTTTCTGCTGGGTTTCCGATAGCGTTTTACTATTTTTAATGTCGGATATGATTTGAAAATCAAAATTGATGTAATAAGAAAGTCGTTTTTGGTAATCATTGATGAGGTCTTGTAATATTTTGTTATCAGTCTTACCAATAGCAATGAGTTTGATATTCATATTTTTAACAATAAAAAAAGGAGTAGCACAAAACTACTCCTTTTTTCTGACATTTTTACTTGACTTTAGAAGAAAAAACGTTCTTTTTCGCCCTTTTCATTAAGCAATTCTAACGAATTTCGCTGATTAGAGGAAAGTTGAGAAAGTATGTTTTTAAGTTCATCAACATCTTTAAATGTATTTCCGTTTACTGATAAAAGCACTTTTCCTGTCATTTTAACATTATGGAATTCATAAAATTGGGAAGCACCTGTGATTTTTACTCCTTTTTTGGTTTTAAAAGTGGATTTATCTTTATCGGACAGATTTTTAACTTCAAGTCCTAATGAATTTATAATGTAAGTTGCATTTTTTTGCAAAGTAATGTTTACTGTTTTTTCTTTTGCATTACGTTCGAACAATACTTTAAGCACATCTCCAGGACGTTTAGAGGCGATATAACCCGTCAAATCTGAAAATTTATGAATACGTACGTTATCAATTTGCTTAATTACGTCACCTTTTTGTATTCCAGCATTTGCGGCTCCCGAGTCATCTTCAACCGAATCTACATAGAAGCCCTCAGTTTGTTTGATGCCTAATTTTTCAGCACTTTCTGAGTTTAATTCGGTACCTCGAACACCCAGAACCCCTTTTTGAACGTTTCCGTACTCAATAAGGTCTTCCACTACTTTTTTGGCAATGTTACTAGGTACAGCAAAAGAATATCCTACGTAAGAACCTGTGGTAGAGGTTATTGCAGTGTTTATTCCGATAAGGTCGCCCTTCAAATTTACTAAAGCACCTCCGCTATTTCCTTGATTTACAGCAGCATCTGTTTGAATAAAAGATTCGACTTTATCAGAAATGTTTTGGCTGATATTTCGGGCTTTAGCACTTATAATTCCAGCAGTTACTGTTGAATTTAGGTTAAAAGGATTTCCTACAGCAAGTACCCACTCACCGATTTGAGTATTGTCCGAATCGGCAAAGGTTAAAAAAGGAAGTTGCTCCTCTGTGTCAATTTTCAATAAAGCAATATCCGAAGAAACATCGGTTCCTATTAACTTTGCGGGGTACGACTTGTTGTTATTTAGGGTAACTTCTAAACTTGTGGAGTTTGCAATTACGTGATTATTAGTAACAATATAGCCGTCAGGAGTGATAATAACTCCAGAGCCTGTGCCTATTTGTGTTTGCTTTCCGCTTCCTCCGTACATCAAATCTAAAAGAGACATTGGACCTTTTGATGTGGATACATTTTTAACGTGTACCACACTATTAACAGTTTTGTTAGCTGCTTCAACAAAACTATTTTCGCTAAATTCAAACGTAGCAGCTGTTTTGGAGAAGTTTGTACTTACCAATTGCGGTTGCTGATTTGAATTTTCGATGGAGTGTATTTCTTTTTTTTCAAGAAATAATTTGTATCCTCCTAATGTTAGTATTCCTCCTAAAACGGCAGTGAATACACTTGCTACATATTTCTTCATATTTCTTTAAAAAATTACAAGTTAAACTTATTTTAATTCGGAATTTTCTGCATCAAAATATAAGCCAAAGATGAATTTGTCACGATATTTTAACAGAAAAATAAGTTTAGTTAAATGAATTGTACGCCTTTTGATTTCCAAGTTTTGACATATTCAGCATACGTTTGCACAGAAATAGAGCGTATAGCGGCTTGTAGTAAACGAACTTCATATCCTAACGAAAGTGCGTCATTTACACTGTATGCAACACAAAAATCACCAGCTAAACCACAAAAAGTGAGTGATTTTATACCTTTTTCTTGTAAATAGCCGTGTAGTCCTGTACTATTTTTTCGATTGTTATCAAAAAAAGCGCTGTAGCTGTCAATTTCTAAATTTGTACCCTTACGGAAGATAGCCTCTATTTTTTCAGTCTGCAATTGCGGATGCAAATCGGCACCAGAAGTTCCTTGTACGCAATGATTAGGCCAAAGTACCTGTTTTATTCCGTGTAAATCAATGATATCGAATACCTTTTTGTCTTTATGATTTGAGGCAAAACTCTTGTGACTTAAAGGATGCCAATCTTGTGTAGCTACCACCAAATCATAGTCAGATTGTATAGCGTCATTAACAAAAGGAATAATTTCATCGCCTTGGCTAACAGCTAAAGCTCCTCCTGGCATAAAATCATTCTGAATATCAATTAAAATTAGTGCTTTCATAAAACGTTTTTTATTCAAAGCCAAAGATAGTAAAAATGTTAAAACATCACAGAAATGCTTTTCAATAAGATATTTTTTTGTTTTAAAAGAAGGGTAATCATATGTTTTTTGTTATAAATTTAAGCATCACAGCGAAAAAACATACCTAAAAGTATTTTTTTGAAATTATTTTGCATTGAAGTATGTTTAATTTGCTATTTTTGCAGTCTTTTAAAAGTAGTAAGAATAAAATGATTGTAAGGAAAAGATTTTTGTTAACATTTTTTTTGTTTTTTGTTAATTTTTTTGTTTTTGCTCAAGTAGCTAAAAAAAGTGGAGTACAAAAGAATGAACTCTCAAAAAAGGATTCTACACAAACCCAAAAAGAAAAGGCATATCAAGATTTGTTAAACAAAGCTTCGGTAAGTAAAGGAATGTTCAACGTGATACGTAAAGGCAATGACTATTACTTTGAAATTCCCAATGCGTTGCTCGACAGGGAATTTATGATTGTCAATAAAATATCGCAAGTTCCGATGCAACTCAACGAAGCAGGGATAAACAAAGGAATGAATTTTGAGAACAAAATCATTGTTTTTGAGAAAGATACTTTATCAAAAAAACTCTGGGTAAAGACACACGAACCGATGATTTCTTCTCCGAAGGAAGACGCTATTACACAATCAGTTCAAGATAATTTTGGTCTTTCGGTTTTGGAGTTTTTTGATATTCATACCTATAATACTGATTCTACAGCAGTTGTGGTTAAGGTGAATAAAGTCTTCGACGGAAAAGAAAAAAGTTTTAATGATGTGCTAACTCATACAGGATTAGGAGGAGCCGTCAAATCAAGCCTTTCTTTTATCCGCTCAATGAAAAGTTTTCCTGAAAATATTGTGGTACGTGCCGACCTTAGTACATCGGTAAACGAAGGAGGTGGTAATGTGCCTATTACAATAGGTGTTACCAGCAACTTGGTACTATTACCCAAAGAGCCAATGAAACCTCGTTTTGAAGACGAACGCGTAGGGTATTTCACTCAAAAACGTTGGTTTTTCAACGACGAACAACACGCTTTGGAAAAAAGAAAAATTGTAACTCGTTGGCGTATAGAACCTCATCTGCATCAAATAGATAATTATCTTAGAGGCGAATTGGTAGAACCTCAAAAACCTATTGTTTTTTATATAGACCCCGCTACCCCAAAAAAATGGCGAAAATACATCATACAAGGGGTGAACGATTGGAACAAAGCCTTTGAAAGAGCTGGGTTCAAAAATGCGATTATGGCAAAAGAAGTCGACAAAAACGATACGAATTTTGATATCGACGATGTGCGTTATTCTAGTATAACTTATGTTGCCTCCCCCAAAGCTAATGCTATGGGACCTTCGGTGGTTGACCCTCGCAGTGGCGAAATTATAGAATCAGATGTTATTTGGTGGCATAACGTTATGGCTATTTTGCATAATTGGATGCGTGTACAAACGGGAGCTTCTAACCCCAAAGTACGTAGCAATCAGTTTGATGATGAGCAAATGGGAGAATCTATCCGATTTGTATCTTCTCACGAAATAGGGCATACTCTTGGGCTGAAACACAATATGGGCGCCTCGTATGCCTATGCCGTGGACTCGCTCCGCTCGGCTTCTTTCATCAAGAAAAACGGAATTTCTACCTCAATAATGGATTATGCTCGGTACAATTACGTAGCCCAACCGCAGGACAATGTACCAGCCCTCAATCCCGAAATAGGAGAATACGACAAGTATGCTATTGAGTGGGGGTATCGGTGGTTTCCTGATGAAGAAAAAGCCTACGCTACCCTTCGCAAATTCGTTGATGAGCATTGCCAAAATCCGCTATACTTCTACGGAGAACAACAAAATTCTCAAAATGTAATAGACCCTCGTTCGCAATCGGAGGACTTAGGAGACAATTCAGTAAAAGCAAGTGAATACGGACTCAAAAACTTGCAATTTGTGCTAAATCACCTATTGGAATGGACCGCCCAAGAGAACCAAAATTATTACAAAACTGGAAAACTTTATACGGAAATCATCAACCAATGGCAATTGTATAACCGACACGTTTTGAGTAATATAGGAGGGATGTATCTAAACAATATGGTTTTTGCAGATGGGCAAAAAAATTATCAAGCTGTACCTTATCACTTGCAGAAACAAGCCGTAGATTACTTGAACAAAAACGTTTTTAGCATTCCGCAATGGCTTTTCTTCAACAAAGAAATATTAGAAAAAACCTATCCGATAAAAGATACCCCGATAGGCAATTATGAGACTTCGGCTTATGCTTTAGCTCGTGAATATCAGTATGCTATACTATACGAAGTCTTTGATGATGAGCGTCTGTTACGATTGATGGAGGCTGAATGGGTAACCTCTGAACAGGAGAAAACATATTCGGTTGAGGAACTTTTTGCGGATGTCCGAAATCACATTTTTGCCAAAACTCGAAAAAGGAAATCACTTTCGGTTTTGGAAAGAATGACACAAAAGAACTACGTTGATGGGCTTATCATTTCTATTCAAAAACTATTTGAAAAAACTAGTAAAAAAACACTAATTGAACCCGAAAATAACGCACATCGGTGTGGGCATAGTTGCAATGATACTCACCTGAATGCAATCAATTTCAGTTCAATGAAAAGAGTTTCAGAAGTGACCTCCCTTAAAAGACAAGAGCTGAGAACCATTCTCAAAATGATCAAAGGGAAAGGAGGAGATAAATCTACCAAAGCTCATTATCAAGATCTTATCATACGCATTGAACAAGAATTAGGAAAATAATTTTAATAAAGTCAATCATAAATAATAATGAAATTTATTCAACATTTTATTTGTACCATCGTTCTTTTTGCAGGTGTAGCCTATGGACAAAACGAACGTATCATTACTGGGAATGTAACTTCATCTTCCGATAAGATGCCTTTGCCAGGAGCCTCTGTATTTATCCCTTCGAAGGTCGTTACAAGCGAAACGGCAGTAAAAGGAATTCTGGAAAGTGTGGGAATTGGTGTAGTTGCCGATTTTGATGGAAACTTTACCATTTCGGTACCCCAAGGAACCAAACAATTGGCAGTAAGTTTTATTGGGTTTGAAACTAAAATCATTACCCTATCCGAAGCAAAAAATCATTATAACATTGCTTTGGAAGAAGAAACCAATGCCTTGCAAGAAGTCGTAGTTACGGGATATCAGAAAATTGAAAAACGCAAACTCACTTCGGCAGTAGTAAAGGTTGATAGCAAAGACATTATACAAGCCGGAGTGGCTAGTATTGATCAACTTCTGCAAGGGCAAGTTGCAGGTATGGTAACCACCGTAGGAAGCGGTGCCCCTGGCGAACTTGCCAAAATACGTATCCGTGGCACAGCTTCACTTAGTGGCTCACAAGACCCTCTTTGGGTGGTTGACGGACTTCCTCTGGAAGGAAACGAAGCCCCAGACCTTACCAAAGGTAACATTGACGAACTCAAAAATTACTCCATAGCAGGGATAAATCCTGATGATATTCAAGATATTACTATTCTCAAAGATGCTGCCGCTACTGCCATTTACGGAGCAAGGGCTGCCAATGGCGTAATTGTGGTAACAACTAAAAAGGGTAAAAAGGGAAATATGAAAATCAATATTTCGGCAAATACCTTTGTGACACAACGCCCTGATTTTGATAAATTAAACTTGATGAACGCTAACGAAAAAGTAGATTTTGAACTCTACTTAGCTTCTCGAAAAGATTTAACTTATCGTAACGATAAAGGAGCGATTGCACGTATTTTGAAACAAGATAACGCTTACGATACGTACCAAAATCAAGGATTTTCTGCTCTTCCTACGCAAACCCAACAAGCAATAAACGCTTTGCGTGATGGCAATGCTCATTGGGACAAATTATTATATCGAAATGCGTTCAATAAACAATATACGGCAAGTATTTCGGGAGGAAATGACCAAAATGATTATTACTTCTCTTTGGGATATTACGATGAGGAAGGAACCACCACAGGAACAGGATTTCAGCGGTACAATTTGTCGCTGAACAATACGTTCCGTATTACGGATAAATTCAAAATCGGTACTTCAGTATTAGCATCGCAAACCGACAAGGAATCGTATTTGTCAGATACAGACCGCTTTACCAATCCGTCGAACTACTCACGTGATGTCAATCCGTATTTCTTTCCTTATGACGAAAAAGGACACTTTGCCTTTGATAAAGATATTCAGGGATATAGCGACCGTTACGTGCCTTTCAACTTGCTTCAAGAGCGACAAAATACAGCTTATACATTGAAAAACTTGTCGCTAAAAGCCATCTTAGATTTGGAGTACAAAATATGGAATAACCTTACTTTTGTTTCTCAATTCGGATTGCAAAGAGACCAAGATAAAACTGAAAAATTTGCCAATAAGGAAACCTATTTTACTCGAAAATACAGAGAATCATCACGTTACTATGATTCAAGTACACGAACCTATAAATACTTCTTACCCGAGGGCGGAATTATCCAGAACTGGAACACTGATTTCTTCCAATACAATTGGAAAAACACGCTTCAATATGCGTTGATTTTTAATAACTTACACGAGATAGATTTGCTTGTAGGGTCAGAACTTCGTTATAACCAAGTAATTGGAGTTCATACCAAAGGGTTCGGGTTTAATGAAAAAAATCTAACCACACAAGGCATTGTTTTCAACAATAGCGACAATGCTAATAGCTCTCTATATCGTACTTATTTGAAAAACGATAACGAGAATGCTTTTGTATCATTCTATGCAACAGGCTCTTATACGTACAATCGCAAGTACACCATATTTGGTAGTTTACGTTCCGATGGCTCGAACCTCTTTGGAGTTGACCCTAAGTATCGTTACTTGCCACTATGGTCGTTATCAGGCTCTTGGTTAGTTTCGGAAGAAAGTTTTCTTAAAGACAATACCTTTGTTCCGTACTTGCGTTTGAGAGCCTCTTACGGATTTCAAGGAAATATCGATAAAAATACTTCGCCTTTTGTAGTTGGGAACTACCAAAATCACGCCTTTTTGCCTGGGTACAACCAAAGTACTATCAATGTAACTTCTCCGCCGAATAATAAACTCCGTTGGGAAAAAACCGAAAATTACAACGTTGGTTTCGATGCCGGATTTTTCAACAATCGTATCCGTTTGGCGGGTGATTGGTATCAAAGAAAAAGTACTGACCTGATTGGATTACGAGCGCTTCCACTTGAAAATGGATTTAACTCAACTAACGTCAATTGGGCACAAGTAAGCAATAAAGGATACGAGATATCGTTATCTACTCAAAATATAAAAACCGATAATTTCGATTGGAAGACAACTATTAGTTTCTCTCACAATAAAAGCCACGTGGATAGAATACAAGTGAAAGAAAACGACAGAATGCCTTCACGGGAAGGATTACCAGTAAATGCTATTTTTGCGCTAAAAACCAACGGATTAGACGCTAACGGATTGCCTCAATTTATTGACAAAGAAGGCAAATCAACCTCCATTATTGAGCATTTCAAATTGTACGATCCTTGGGAGTTGTTCCTACCTGGTGAGATGACAGAGAGTAAACTCACTCCCAAAGAAATACGTGAATTATATACCTTTATGGGAGATCGAGACCCCAAATTCAGCGGAGGAATTATCAATACATTCCGTTACGGAAATATTGACTTGACCATAAATGCTAACTTCAATCTGGAACAAACTATGGTACGTACAGCGCCTTATAATCCAGCACAAATTGATAGAGGGTTAAATTATTCTAGAGATGTTTTGAACGCTTGGACGTCTGACGATCAGCAAACCCATATGCCTCGCATTATCGGTCAGAGTACCTTGACAGGTGATGACTGGATGGCCTATAAGTGGCTCTCTGGTAGTGATGCTACCTACGGAATGAATACCATCGCTTCGTTGGATACTTGGGTCAAACAAATGAATTATTTGCGTATTTCGAGTATCCGATTAGGATATACACTTCCGCAAGAATTCAGCAAAAGAATTGGTTTTGATAATTTCCGTTTGAGTATTGAGGGTCGTAATTTAATGGTACTCAGCACCGATTATTCAGGATTCTTCGACCCGGAAACTTATGGTAATATTTATGCACAACCATTGGCAAAATCGCTTACCGTTGGGCTTAATCTTTCATTTTAAAAAAATAAAACTATGAAACGTATATTTTTTATAATAGCTTTGTCAGTTACAGCGATAAGTTGTGACAAATTTTTGGATATCGAACCCAAAGGAAAAGTCATTCCGCAGTCTACGGAAGAATTTCGCCAATTACTCAATTCGGGATACCGTTCCGTACCCACCTATAAGTCAGACGTTGCCTTTCGTACTGATGAGCTGAAAGCCAATGAGAATAGTGATGATTTCGCTCAATACAAGAACATTTATATTTGGGAAGATGTAATTACTGATTTGCAAACTAAAACGTTCCCTTACGAGGCTTTTTACCAATCCATTTTTTATACCAACGAAACCCTTATTTCGGGAGCAAAACGAATGCCAGAATCCTCTCAAAAACAACAAATTCTTGCTGAGGCCTATGCTCTAAGAGCCTATAATCATTTCAATTTGGTAAACCTATACGCTAAGCCCTATAATAAAAATACAGCAAGTACGGATAATGGAGTACCTTTGGCTTTGACGGTAGATTTGGAGAAAGAATTTCCCAAAGCCTCTGTGGAGAAGGTTTATGAACAAATTTTGTCGGATATTGCTCATTCTGAACAATTGATGCAGGTAGACCAGCAGGAAAAAGGATTGAACTATCGCTTTTCGAAAGCATCATTGTACGCTTTTGCTTCGAGAGTGTATCTTTATATGGGAGCATATGAAAAATCAATTGCATTTGCTGACAAAAGTCTTGCTATTAATGATGCTATTATTGATTTGAACCAAAAACAACAGATGCCCTCTGCCTTTGATGGCGAAGAATCTTTGTTGGCTTTAGAAAACCCCTTTACCAATCAATTACAAAACGCTTCTTTTGTAGCTGATGAATTTGTAGATTTGTACGATACTAATAAAGACTGGCGTTTTGCCCTATACTTTTCCGAAAATTCGGGAAAACATTTGGTACAAAAAGCAGGAAGGGATCAATACAAATGCTCATTTCGTACGGCAGAGCAATACCTAAACAAAGCAGAGGCTTTAGCTATTTTAGGAGATGAAAATAAGGCTCGGCAAACATTGTTGATTTTGCTTAAAAAACGTTACAAAACAGCTGATTTTCCAACCATTGAAGCTCAAATACAAGCACTCACTTCAACCGATTTGATTGCAGAAATACGCAACGAACGTGCCAGAGAGTTGGCTTTTGAAGGACACCGATGGTTCGATTTGCGCCGTGCTAACCAAAAAGAAATAATTCATACCTTCCAAGGAAAAACATATACTTTGAAAGCCAATGACCCGCGCTATACATTGCCTTTTCCAAAAGAAGCTATTGAGAATAATCCTAAGCTATAGCTTAATTGTATCTACTGAGAGATTTCTTATCTTTTAGGATATTTCATAATACAAGAAGTATAATTCAAAACGCCCTTGTTGTAAATCAAACAAGGGCGCTTTTTTATAAATTTTTATTCTATCGCAGTTTCGGATATTTATTAGGATTAACTTCGTGCATAATGGCGTACACTTTTTCAAAAATATCCTCAGCATTGGGCTTTGAGAAATAATCACCGTCAGAGGCATAAGCAGGGCGATGGTCTTTTGCTGAAAGCGTTTGCGGAGCACTATCTAAAAATTGATATGCGTTTTGTTCTTCTAGAATCTTTTGTAAGATGTAGGCAGAGGCACCTCCAGGCACATCTTCGTCAATGACTAATAGGCGGTTGGTTTTTGCAATACTTTTTACAATATCGTGATTCAAATCGAACGGAATCAGTGATTGTACATCAATAACTTCTGCTTCAATGCCAAATTCGCTTAATTCTTCAGCCACTTGGTTTACAATACGGAGCGTTGAGCCATACGAAACCAACGTAATGTCATTACCTTCTCGTAAGGTTTCAATCACTCCAACCGGAGTTTTAAATTCGCCCAAATTCACGGGTAATTTTTCTTTTAAGCGATAGCCGTTTAAGCACTCTACTACCAAAGCGGGTTGTTCGCATTCCATAAGGGTATTATAGAAACCAGCGGCTTGAGTCATATTACGAGGTACTAAAATGTGTACACCTCTGAGTAAATGCAACAAGGCCCCCATATGCGAACCTGCGTGCCAGATACCTTCTAAACGATGTCCTCGTGTACGTACGATAAGCGGAGCGACTTGTCTGCCAAAAGTACGATAGTGTAGCGTGGCGAGGTCATCACTCATAATTTGAGTACAATACAAGATATAATCTAGATATTGAATTTCAGCAATAGGACGTAATCCTCTCATTGCCATACCAATACCTTGTCCGATAATAGTAGCCTCACGGATACCAGCATCAGCTACGCGCAATTCACCGTATTTTTTTTGTAATCCTTCCAGACCTTGATTTACATCGCCAATATTTCCTGCATCTTCCCCAAAGATAAGCAAATTAGGGTATTTATTCAGTAAGAAGTCGAAATTTTCGCGCAGTACGATGCGTCCGTCCACCCATTGGTCATTTTCCTCATATTGAGGTTTGATTTCTTGCACGAGCTCTGGGCGTTTGTCATTCTCCAAATACAAGTAGCTACTATATTTGAATTGTGTTTCTTCAAGGTATTTATTAAGCCAATTGCGTAGTAAAATCACCGCAGGGATATTTTCTCTGCTTATAAATCGTAACGCTTTACGGGCAGCTCCCGCTATATCTTTTCGTGAAGGCGTTATTTCTGCCATCAATTTACTTTTTATCTCACTGATTTTAGTTTGATTTGAAGAGGACTGATGTGCGGCATTATCTAAAATATCACAGAGTTGTGTTCTTTCATTCAAAATGGGACTAAGGTATGCTTCCCAAGCTCGTTTTTTCCCTTCTCTGACTGCTTTTTTAGCTTCGCTCTCTAAGGTCTCTAATTGTTCAGGAGTAGCAAAATGTTGCTCTAAAATCCATTCTCGCATTTTGGCATTACAATCGTACTCTTTTTCCCACTGCAAACGCTCGGCACTTTTGTACCTTTCGTGAGAACCTGAGGTGGAGTGTCCTTGAGGTTGGGTAAGCTCCTTTACGTGAATAAGTACGGGTACGTGTTGGGTACGAGCGATGTTACCTGCTTTTTCATATACTTGAATTAGAGCAGGGTAGTCCCAACCATTTACGGTAAAAATTTCGTATCCCTTACTATTTTCGTCTCGTTGAAATCCTTTTAGAATTTCAGAAATATTCTCTTTGGTGGTTTGATATTTTGCAGGGACGGAAATGCCGTACTCATCGTCCCAAACAGAAATAACCATAGGGATTTGCATTACTCCTGCGGCGTTGAATGCTTCGAAGAAATGCCCCTCGCTGGTACTGGCGTTACCGATGGTTCCCCAAGCGACTTCATTTCCGTTATCGGAAAATCCTTCTTTTTGTGTTTCAGGAACTTCCCGATATATTTTAGAGGCTTGTGCAAGTCCCAACAAACGAGGCATTTGCCCTGCTGTGGGCGAAATATCACTGCTACTATTCTTTTGCTTGAGTAGATTTTTCCAATTTCCGTGTTGGTCTAAACTGTGAGTAGCAAAATGCCCCCCCATTTGCCGACCAGCGCTGGTGGGGTCCGCCTCCAAATCAGTATGTGCATACAGCCCAGCAAAGAAATTTTCAATGGTAAAAGCACCGATAGCCATCATAAAGGTTTGGTCGCGATAGTAACCGCTACGAAAATCACCATTTTGAAAAGCTCTTGCCATAGCCAATTGAGGTACTTCCTTTCCGTCGCCAAAAATGCCGAACTTGGCTTTTCCAGTTAGCACTTCCCGACGCCCCAAAAGACTACATTCCCGACTGATAAGTGCCGTTTTATAATCTTCCAGAACATTTTTTTTAAATTCTTCAAAAGATAAATCCTTCAAAATATCGTCTTCTTGCTTCATCATAAAAAATCTCAAAATATAGTTTCCAAAGATAGAAAAAAAAAACATCTTACCAATCAACTTCCTTTGTAAACAATAAAAAAATTATCTTTGCCTCTAGAATTATCTTTTTGTTTTTAGAAAGCTATGATGACCACCGATTTTGTTATTAACGATAAGGAATATATTGATTTTGAAGATATTCATTTATCTGAATTCAATAAAGAAACGCTGATACAACTCGTTAAAGAGCATAAGTATATAGAGTACTTGGAAAAATATAATCTACACGTAGACAATAAAATATTACTTCACGGGGCTTCTGGATGTGGCAAGACCACCACCGCTAAAGCACTCGCAAAAAAATTAGATAGACCTATTTATATTTTGAATTTGAGTAATATTGTTCATTCGCGCATTGGTGAAACTTCCAAAAATATCAAAGCTGTTTTTGATAAAGCGCAACGGGAAAAAGCCGTACTTTTTCTGGACGAATTTGACCAAATAGGCAAAAGCCGTACCGATGACGAACGTGATGTAGGGGAAATGCGCCGATTAGTTAATACCATCATACAGCTTTTTGATTATTTTCCCAAGCAAAGTTTACTGATTTGCGCCACCAATCATATTGATTTTATTGATTTTGCCTTACTTAGGCGTTTTCAACTCAAACTGAAATTTGAAATGCCTACACCCCATCAATTAGATATTTATTATGACCAAATTCTTACTCCCTTTCCTGAAAAATACAGAAAAGTAGCCCGTAAATATGATGTTTCTTATGCAGAGGTAAAAGACTATGTGCATACTCAAGTGAAAAGGCAAATTATAGATGATTTAGAAAAAGGTATTTTATAATAGAAAAAAAATCGTTACATTTACCCTTTAATTTTAAAAACTTATACATTTTTAGCACTTAAAAAGAAAAATCACTAATTTATAACTCCGACAAAAATGAAAAAGTTATTAAGCATTATTTTTACATTGTTTGTTGTTTTTTCCAACGCTCAAATTCACGACCCTGTGTCTTGGCAAACCAAAGTTGAGAAAACTGCCGAAAATGAATTTTCACTTATTGTAACAGCTCAAATAGAGCGTGGTTGGCGTTTGTATGCGCAAAATATTCCACCTAATGGTCCGGTACCTACTACTTTTGAATTTGAAAAATCACCTGATTATCAGCTTGTAGGTAAGGTTTCTGAGGAAAAAGTAATGACCAAGTTTGACAATGTGTTCAATATGGAAATTGGTTATTTTTCCGAAAAAGCGGTTTTTACACAAAAGATTAAAACGTCTCAACCTATAAAAAATATCAAAGGAACCGTTGAGTTTATGGTGTGTGATGATTCTACTTGTTTACCCCCCGATACTATTGATTTGGTTTTTGCATTCGATGAATTTTTTGCAGGAAGTCAAAATGCTCAAAACGATTTGGCACAAATAACAGGTGATACCTCACAAAACACTTCGTCAGAGGCTCATAAAGAAACTGATAAAAAAACCATTGAAACCCCATCAGTTTCTGAAAGTAATTCTGATTTGGCAAAAAAAGGACTTTGGGCGATATTTTTCATTTCATTTCTCTCAGGATTTGCCGCACTTTTAACTCCTTGCGTATTCCCGATGATTCCTATGACCGTAAGTTACTTTACCAAACAAAGTAAATCAAAAGCACAAGGAATAAAAAATGCCGTATTTTATGGAGTTTCTATCATTGTGATTTACGTGCTTTTGGGTACGGGAGTTACTGCTATTTTCGGTGCTGATGCACTGAATGCTTTAGCAAGTAATGTGTGGTTTAATCTGATTTTCTTTATACTATTGGTGTTTTTTGCGGCTTCGTTTTTGGGAGCTTTTGAACTTACTTTGCCAAGTTCTTGGAGTACAAAGGTAGATGCTCAAGCCAATCGAAGCGGACTGGTAGGTATCTTTTTTATGGCTTTAGCATTAGCCATCGTTTCTTTTTCGTGTACTGGACCTATTGTGGGTACGCTACTTGTTGAAGCGGCTTCTCGCGGAGGAATAGCTCCTATTATCGGAATGTTTGGTTTTTCATTAGCCATTGCTTTGCCTTTTGCTCTTTTTGCAGCTTTCCCAGGTTGGCTCAATTCTTTACCAAAATCGGGCGGTTGGCTCAATACCGTAAAAGTGGTATTAGGATTTTTGGAGTTAGCATTGGCGTTTAAATTTCTTTCACAAGCAGATTTAGTACTTCAACTTCATTTTCTTGAACGAGAAGTATTTATAGCTATTTGGATTGCCGTTTTCGGAACTTTAGCACTTTATTTGTTTGGAAAAATTCGATTACCTCACGATTCACCCATTCAACATATTTCGGTAGGGCGGTTAAGTTTAGGTTTGCTTTCACTTACCTTTACCATTTATATGATTCCAGGGCTTTGGGGAGCACCACTTAACCTAATTAGTGCCTTCCCACCGCCACAACATTATAGTGAGTCGCCTTACGGAGTCGGATATACCAAAATGGGAGGCGGCGTAAGCGCAATCGATGAAGCCAATTTGCCTGAAGGGGCGTCACTTTTAGAGCCAAATAACATTCTACATTTTGTAGATTATCAACAAGGACTTGATTATGCTAAAAAGGTAAATAAACCTGTACTCATTGATTTTACTGGCTGGGCTTGTGTGAATTGTCGTAAAATGGAACAGAATGTTTGGCCTAAACCTCAGATTTTAGAAATTTTGAAAAACGAAGTGGTTTTTATTTCACTTTATGTTGATGATAAGCGTCCGTTACCTGCCGATCAAGTAACTGAATCAAAGGTACGTCCAGGACGTAAAATTAAATACATCGGTCAGAAATGGAGTGAATTTCAGACCTTGCGTTACAAAGCAAATTCACAGCCTTTTTATGTGCTTATGAATCACGATGAAAGCAATCTGATCACTCCAATAGGTTATACCCCTGATGCTGATGAATTCTTACAATGGCTCAAAGCAGGGGTAGGAAATTTTAATAAGAAATAGTCTTTATTTTAAAGGAACTTATATAATATTCAAAAACACGGCTTTTTAGCCGTGTTTTTGAATACTAGAAGAATCATTCTAAGTGTGATAGTCTCGTTTAAATGATGAAAAGGTGGTAGTGTTTAAAAAGTCTGAAGAATATTTAGTGTTAGGCTTCTACTTGATTTAGTCTAACAAAAACATATTTTTTATACATCGTACTTTTAAATTGGTACCGAAAATTCTTAATATATGATTAAAAGTTAATCTATTACTTAATAATTATTGTGTTGTGAAATTGAGAATATGAAGAAAAACTTATTTCGTCCAATAATCGTGACCGAAATGTCGGGTTAGGTATAAGATTACTTTTTTAGCTATAACCAATTGTTCTTGCATTTGTTTTAAGAATAAACTTCGTTCTTCCCAAGCCCAAGTACCATTGATGTATCCTGAATCATCTACATCGAAAGCAATTTTCTGTCTTACAGATAAAAGTTTTTCGTTGAAGTCACTGAAGGTAGGTGAAAATAAAAATCCTTGAGTGGATTCGTAAAAAAATAATTTTCCTTTAATTTGACTGATTTCAAAGTGCCAAACTTGGTTGGTGTCGTAAAACACAAAACCATCGCTGCTGTGATAAACAGCATCTTTCATTTTCTCAATGCTATCTAGTTTATCGTACCAGAAAAAGTCAAAAACGACATCGTCCAAATAATTTATACAGGGGCGAATCCACATTTTTGGTAAGGATTCACCCGAGTTTTTAATCATTAAAAACAGACTCTCGTAGTAAGCTACCAATTCTGAAAGGTTGGTGATACAATCCTCTACGGCTACCCAAGTAAAATCACTATCGCCCTCGTGTTTTGCATACGAAGGTTGATACAAACCTCCGATGCTGTTTTTCATCCCCTTTTTGAGAAGAAAACCAATCTTAAAACTTAACAAATTGTGTGAGTGTCTCATAATGGGTAACCTTAAAATTCCGACCTCAAGGTCTTAAACATTCCTGCAAAGTTAACAAAAGCCATACAGTTGTAAAAATAAATGAACGTTAATTTACAGAAAATATATTTTAAAGAGATATAAAAACTCATTTTTTGAATCTTTCCGAAGCCCTATTGAGCGTCGGAAAGATTTTTTAACTGTTTATTTTTGGTCGTATAGCGTTTTGATAATACCATCTGAAAGCCCAATTTTTGGAACGTGAATGCGTTTGGCTTTACTCCATTTCATAGCATTGAGGTAGATGCTCAATGCGTGAGTGATAACGTCTGCACGGTCAGGATTGTAACCTAAATCATACACACGTTGTTCATACGAAAACGTAGATAAGTATTTAGCGTGATTGCGTAAAAATTTGTAAGTGAGAGGTTGATCTTTTTTTCTCCCTGAATCTTTAAAGATGCGATTGATGTTTCCTCCTGAACCGATAGCTTCTAATTTATCGTGTTTTGAGGTGTTTTCTTTTATCCAAGCTTCAACTTCTTTCCAAGTTTTATTACTTACTTTATTGTCTAATAAACGTACCGTACCAATAGGGAAGGAGCGTGAGGCAATTACTTGCCCTTTTGAGAAAACGGTAAACTCGGTGCTTCCGCCACCAACGTCGATGTAAAGATAGTCTTTATCGTCTTTAATCATTGCCTTTAAGTCGGTTGAAGCAATAATAGCTGCTTCTTCTGCTCCGCCAATGATACGGATTTGTACTCCTGTTTTTTTGCGAATTTCTTGGGCTATTGTCTCACCATTTTTTGCCTCCCGCATTGCCGAGGTAGCACAAGCCATATACTTTTCTACTTTATTGACTTTCATCAATAAATCAAAAGCTTTCATCGAATCGGATAGGCGAGTGGCGTTCTCTGGAGAAATGTTTCCGTCCAGAAAAACATCCGCCCCCAAACGAATGGGTACACGTACCAAACTGCTTTTACTAAATACGGGCTTTTTTCCGTCGATTTCCGTAACGTTGGCTATCAGTAGCCTTACACCATTTGAACCGATGTCGATAGCTCCTAATTTTCGTATTTTCATAGTGTTTTATCCGTTTTTTGCTTCAAATAATATTGATAAGTGGTTAATTGTGAACGATTTTTAGTTTTTTGATTGCGTTTGTAAGCATTGTTTTGTTTTTCAGAAATGATACGTGCCTTTACATTATCTGTCCACCCAATTTCAAAGGTATCCCACAATTCTTGTTGTATGTCTTCATCATAAATAGGGCAACTTACCTCTACACGGTACTCGATGTTTCGGGTCATCCAATCTGCCGAAGAGATATAAAATTTCGGACTGCCTCCGTTGGCAAAAATATACAATCGAGGGTGTTCCAAAAATCGATCCACGATGCTTATAACTTCAATATTTTCGCTCATTCCTTCAATTCCAGGAATTAAACAGCAGATGCCTCGTACAATCATCTGTATTTTCACCCCAGCGCGACTGGCTTCGTAGAGTTTATCAATCATTTTGTAACTGGTCAAACTATTCATTTTTAGCTTCATATAGGCTATTTTACCAGCTTTTGCATTTTTTATCTCGTTATCAATAAGGTGGATAAATGCCGTTTTGGTATAGTGAGGTGAAACGATTAAATGATTATAACGTTGAATTTTATAAGTTGTTTCAAAGAAATTGAATACCTTATTTACTTCTTTTAAAATGTCTTGGTTTGCGGTGAATAAAGTATAATCAGTATAAATACGTGCCGTAGATTCGTTAAAATTTCCTGTGCTTATAAATCCGTAACGTTTGATTTCTTTGCCTTCTTCGCGCTCAATGACACATATTTTGCTATGTACTTTAAGTCCGCGAACGCCAAAAATAACCTTGATGCCTTCGGCTTTGAGTTGTTCGGCATATTTAATATTTGATTCTTCGTCGAATCGAGCTTGGAGTTCAATTTGTACGGTAACTTTTTTCCCGTTTTTAACAGCATTGATTAGTGAGTTGACTACTTGAGAATTTTTAGCCAAACGATAAATGGTTATTTTAACGGATTTTACTTTTGGGTCTAACGCTGCTTCACGCAAGAACCAAATAATATTTGAAAAAGTGTGATAGGGGGTAAACTGTAAATGGTCTTTTTCGGCGATTTTTTGAAGGATGCTTCCTCCGCTACTCAGTCCTGCAACGGGTAGAGGCTGTAAGGGGGCATACATTAGGTCGGTACGTCCCATACCAGGGAAATTCATATAATCGCGCCGATTGTGATAACGCCCACCAGGAATGATGCTATCCGTTTTTTCGATGTGCATTTTATCGAACAAAAATTGCAAAGTATCCTTACCAATGTTTTTATCGTAAACCAAACGCACGGGCTCTCCACGACGACGCCCTTCCACACTTGATGAAATTTTTTCTACGAAACTTTTGCTCAAATCATCATCGATATCCAATTCGGCATCACGCGTGATTTTAATCATATGCGCAGTAATCGACTCATAATGAAAAATATTGAAAATCTTATGTAAACAAAAACGAATGATATCATCAATCATAATGATGTAATGTTTGTTTTCAATTTGAGGCAATTCCACAAAGCGGTCTAACGTGGTAGGTAGCTCAATTAGAGCGTATTGTGTTTTTTCCCTATAGGCTACTGAAGAAAAGAATTGTCGGATGCCAGAGGTTTTTTGTTCGTCTTTTAGCGTCATTTTTACTGCGAGGTAAGCCACGTCGTCTTTAAGCTCAGGAAAGTCCTCCAAGTCGTTGAGAATGATAGTGAATAGAGCAGGGCTTACTTTGTTGTGAAAATAATTTTTCACAAAATCTTCGTGTTCTGCCAATAGGTTCTTTTCATTAACAATGAAAATATTTTCTTTTTCTAATTCTTTAGTAATGGCATTGATAATACGAAGACTTTCTTCTTGTAAACCGATGACTTCTTTGGTGATTTCCTCCAGAAGTTCCTTAGCGTGTGTGCCGAGTTCGCCTTCTGAGGCGCCTTCCAAAGCAATTCGTTTTACGGTAGCGTAACGTACTTTGAAGAATTCATCTAAATTATTGGAAAAAATTCCAGCAAAACGTACCCGTTCCAGCAAGGGGACCGTTTTATCTGCCGCCTCTTGCAGTACACGAGCGTTGAATTTGAGCCAACTTAGCTCTCTGTTGATATATGTATTTTTGTTTGTCTTGGTCATAATGTCAATTCTTTGGGAAAAAATTTTCGTAAAAGTACGCCTTTTTCTAAATCTTTCCAACGGCTTACTGAAAAACGCAGATGCACGTAACCGCAAGTAGGAATATTTTCAAAATAATGATCGGTATGTGTATTTACAAAATAGGTTACAGCGTGGTTATGCCCAAAAATGAGTACATTGTCGTAGGCTTGATCTAAATCTTGCAAAGTTTTGATGAGCATTTCTCCTGAAAAATCATACAAATCCGTTTCTGTTGAAAATGGCAGATGATTCAAATTCAATTCGTTGATGAAAATAGCTGCTGTTTTTTGGGTTCGTATTGAAGGACTTGCAAAAATGGCTTGTGTTTGGAAATGGTCTTTCTTAAGGGTTTGGCTTACCAGAAGTGCGTCATCAATACCGCGTTGGCAAAGGGGGCGACTTATATCGGGCAGTAGCCCAGCCCAATCGGATTTGGCGTGTCTTACCAAATGAATTTCTTTCATAATTTTATCAGATAGTATAAAAAGGAAAAACAAGAAAGCGGTAATTACCTACTGTTTCTTGTTTTTCGTGTCAAGCTTAGCTGAGTTGAAATTTCATAACTGTAAGGTTGAGCTTACATATTCTATTTCACCACCTTGCTTAAGCTGACAAAAAATAATTTATTCATATTTTCTACACACAAACGGATTCACCTATTTGAGGCAAAAGTAACTCTTTCCCTTTGTTTTTAAAGAGATTGATGGCATTTTGATGGTCGATTTTTATAAAACCAAAAGTGTCATAATGCACACCCAAAACACGATTACATTTTACAAACTCGGCTGCCATAAGGGCATCTTCTATATCCATTGTAAAATTATCTCCGATGGGCAATACTGCCAAATCAAGCCTATAACGTACAGGAATAAGTTGCATATCGAAATGAAGTGCAGTATCCCCAGCGATATAAATGGTTTTATCCTCGGTTTGTAAGATAAAGCCTCCTGGGTTTCCTCCTGATTTTTTATCGGCAAAGGTGGAGGAATGTACCGCGTGTACCATTTTGAGTTTTCCGAAAGGGAATTTCCAACTGCCCCCAAAGTTCATTGGGTGCCCTGATATTCCTAATTCGTCGTAATATTCCACGATTTCAAAGTTAGAAATGACTTGGGCTTGGGTGCGTTTTGCGATGCGTTCCACGTCAGCTACGTGGTCTTGATGAGCGTGAGTGATGAGGATATAGTCCGCTTTTACTTGTTCAACATCAATGTGTTTGGCAAGTGGATTGCTACTGATGAAGGGGTCAACCAACAGATGCAGGTCTCCAATTTTGATTCCGATGCACGAATGTCCGTAATAGGTGATTTCCATAGTGCTATTATTTTTAATTTTTTGTCAAAGTAAGAAAAAAAAGATTTAAAAAAAGCCTTTGGTTATGATAAAAATTTCTAAATAAAACGAAAATCTTTCCTGGTTTTAAGATTATTTATAAAAAGGCTAAAACAATAGTCCAATAAAAAACAGCACTGAAAGCAAAAAAGTGCTTAAAGCTACTACTTTAAGTTCTTTGTCTAAAACTTTGAGTTCTTTATTCTTTTTTACTCGTATCAGATGAGCGATCAAAGGCAGAAAAGCAATCCAGTATAAAAGTTTCCAATGTGTGTGAAGGTGAAGTACGGAGTAAGTCAGCATCAGGAACATTGCCAAAATCACCAAGTAATAATGGTAGTATTTCGCCCATTGTATCCCGATTTTAACCACCAACGTATTTTTACCTACGGCTTTGTCGTTTTCATAGTCACGCATATTGTTCAAATTCAGTACGGCAACACTCAAAAAGCCAATGGCTGTGGCGGGTAAAATCACCTTCCAAGGCAAGTGATGAACGTACAAAAAGTACGAACCTAAAACGCTAAGCCAACCGAAAAATAGAAATACGAACACATCGCCCAAACCTCGATAGCCATAAGCCGATTTGCCTACCGTATATTTAATCGCTGCCACTACGGAAAGTACTCCCAAAAGCATAAAAACAACAATGTATATAATATGGTCTCTGCCAAAAGCCTTATATATCAGAATGACGGCGGCTAATACGGCAAGTAAGGCAGTTACTGCTACGGCGGTTTTCATTTCACTTCGGGTGACTTTACCACTTTGCAAGGCACGTTGAGGTCCGATGCGGTTGTGATTGTCCGTGCCTTTGACTCCATCGCCATAGTCATTGGCAAAATTGGAGAGAACTTGTAGCAAAATGGTGGTGGTCAGTGCCCATATAAAAATATCGGAACGAAATAGGTCTTGGCTGTAAGCCAAAGCACTCCCCATAACAATACCCGAAACGGAAAGGGGCAAGGTTCGTAGTCGTGCCGCTTGTATAAAAGTTTTTAATTTCATATCCTCAACGGAATTGATTTTTATTGAAGTTTGGTTTGCGTTTTTATAAAGTTTAAAGAGGGAATGTCCTCTCTTTTTTAGTCTTTCTTGTAATTTTTTCTATATCATCTATCTTTTCACCACAATACCCAATGCTTCCAGGATTTGGTCGTCTTGGAAGAGAACTTTGGCATACGCCACCAGCTCGGTATAGCTAGGGTAAAGTTTGTCCAACGCTTCATCGCGGATTTCAGTAGCTTTTTGGGCTTCGCCAGCCTCTTTTTTCTGATTTTCTTTTAAGGTAGATAGCTCCTGCAAAGCCGTTTTTTGAGCCTCCAAGTCGGTTTGTGTGATGTTGATAGTACCTACTTTTGCCAAGAAGTCCGAATTGCCCAAAAGTTGTCCATAGAAATTGCTCACCTGCTGATGCCAAGAAGCATAGGCGTTTTTACGTCCAGCATTGAGCTCCAATACCGAAATAGCCTTTACATTCCCTTTGAAAAGAATCTTACAAAAGGCGATGTGTCTTCGGTAAAGTTCGTCGATTTCCTGTCTTTTTTGATTAAATTTTTCTGTTTCGGCATACTGCTCGGCATATTCTTTCTTCTGGTTTTGCATTAGTTGTTCCAGCTCAGCTACTTTTTGCAGATAAGTGTTGAGTTTTTCTTCCGTATAACCCAAAGTTTGTAATTGAGGTAAGATTTCGGGTAATTTGGCATTAGAAAAAGCAATTCTCATTTTAGAAATCATTTCATCAGTTGAGATGTAAAGACTTTTTTTCGTAGGTTTTGTATTCTCTTCCATAATATATAATGTTTAAAAGATTATTTTTTGTATGTGTACCCCATTATTTTGATTAGCAAGGTGCAGAAATGATATATCGGGCTTCAGAAATGAGTTGTCAAGTGTCAGAAATCATAAATCAAGTTGCAGAAATGACTTAGCAAGGTTGATAATTCATTTCTGTGACTTGCTGATTCGTTTTTTGAGGTTGTTGGCATTTCTATTGGTTGTAAGTTATTATAAAAGATATACGAATTGTTTTTAAAAATTTTAGTATGAATAGTTATGCCTTATGTTCGTTGAGTGATTAAAATCTGTCTATTTTTTTCTTTATCAAAGAATAAAAAAACATCTGAAGAATTAAAATAATTATAATCGTTTTCATAAATTTGCCCTATAAAGATAGAATTAGGAGGTGTTTGGTCTCCTTGTACAAAAATAGGTTTCAATAACAAATTATCTACAAAGCTCGTTTTTCCTTTTTCATTAAAATCTTTTTCATCATACATATTTGAAATATTTGAATTTAAGATTCTATATTTTTCATATCTGTATTTACCAAGTAAGTGGGATAATATCATTTCAAAATAAAACGTAGCCTCTGAATTTCCAAAATTTGGAATTTTATTTAAAATAAGATTGATACCTTTTTCCATCTGAACATCCCTATCTTCATTTTTCAGATTTAAATAAACTTGCAAATTATTCTCAAACTCTTGTGAAATAATATTATATGCTTCTTCTAAATATTGAATGTTGGGAAAAATAATCTCATCTTTATAAGCTAATTTTTCCTCAACAATATCAAACTGAACTTCATCTACATCAATCCTGTAATCTCCGAAATGACATTCGTTATAGTCCCCTGTGTCCCATATAGAAATGATATGAAAAACTTTATCTCCTATTTCATTATGGTTTTTAATTTTGATTGTTATCAAAGGCAAAAAACAGTATTTAGCTAAAGGGTTTGTTTCAGGAACAAAAACATTATTAAAGTTAGGGTAAGGTAAAAGCTCTATTTGGTATTCTTTTTCTCTTCTATTAAGAAATTCATTGATAAATTCATTTGGTATCAGAGAAAATATAATATCCTCTTTATGGGCAATATAGGGGATAATATCTCCTCTTTCTCCTTTTTCGACGAATAATATTTTATCCCGTTTAAAAGTTTTACCCTTAGAATCTTGGTAGATTAATTCATAATTGAAACGATAATAGCCTTTACCTTTAGTATTATAATACCAATCATCAGACCAAGATGTCTCTCCTAAATCGATAATAGTCTCATCAGAAGAACTATAATAATCAATCTTCAAGTCATTTTCTGTCATTTGTTCAAAAAGAATAGAGTCAATTGCACACCAAGCATCTTTGAATTTTTTTGCAACAATGTTGTTGATATAATTTGTTAGACTTGCATAATTCATAAGTATCTGATTTTTATCTTAACTAATCCACTGATTCTCCCCAAAGTCAGGTTTTCTTTTCTCTAAAAATGCGTTGCGTCCTTCCTTGGCTTCGTCGGTCATATAGGCAAGGCGGGTAGCTTCGCCAGCGAACACTTGTTGCCCTACCATTCCATCGTCGGTGAGGTTCATCGCAAATTTCAGCATACGGATAGAAGTTGGCGATTTGGCAAGGATTTCTTGAGCCCACTCATATGCTTCCTCTTCCAAACGAGCGTGAGGCACTACTTTATTGACCATTCCCATTTCAAACGCCTCCTGTGCGGAGTAATTTCGCCCTAAAAAGAAGATTTCACGAGCTTTTTTCTGTCCTACCATTTTTGCCAAATACGCTGAGCCATAGCCTCCGTCAAAGCTGGTAACATCGGCATCGGTTTGTTTGAAAATGGCGTGTTCTTCACTGGCTAAGGTAAGGTCACACACTACGTGAAGTGAGTGTCCGCCACCTACTGCCCATCCGTTTACGGCAGCGATGACTACTTTGGGCATAAATCGGATAAGTCGTTGTACTTCTAATATGTTGAGTCGGTGTCTGCCGTCTTCGCCTACATAACCTTGATGCCCACGTGCTTTTTGGTCGCCACCACTGCAAAATGCGTGTCCGCCATCTTTGGGGCTGGGACCTTCCCCAGTGAGGATTACCACGCCTACACTTGCATCTTCGTACACGTGATAGAAAGCGTTGTAAAGCTCAGAAGTGGTTTTCGGGCGGAAAGCGTTACGTACTTCTGGTCGGTTAAAGGCGATTCTTGCCACGCCGTTACATTTTTTATAAGTAATATCTTCGTATTCTTTTACAGTTTGCCAATTTATTTCCATATAATATATTGATTAGACAGCAAAAATACCGAAAAAAACGGATAATAAGCAAGTTTGCCTCATTTCGTAGAGGTCAAATGCACAAAATAGTACTTTTAAAGAGATTTTAATTGTAACCACATAGCACTAAAAAACGATGTCCCTTTGTGGTTTAAAGCACTTAATTTACAGAAATTTTCTGTTTTTTTAAACGTTCAAAGTCAAAAAAGGGTGCAAATAAGTGAATTTAAGGGTGATTATTTTCGTATGTTTGACCCAAATGAGAGTAATGGGGGTGAGGCTTTGTTTGAAAAAATCATTACATTTGCTGTTACAAAATACCAAATATGTCAAAAATTGTTTTGATAACGGGGGCAACCTCAGGCATAGGCAGAGCTACTGCACAATGGCTATCTGAAAACGGATACGTAGTTTATGGAACGGGACGCAGTGTAGCGCAGGAAGATTTACCCTTTAAGTTAATCCGTATGGATGTACGTGATGGGCAGTGTGTAATTGAAGCAGTACAACGTGTTGTCGCCCAAGAAAAACGTATAGATGTGTTAATCAATAATGCAGGGGTGGGCATTACCGGAGCGGTTGAAGAACTCCCTGAGGAAGCTTTGCAAAACGTTTTTCAGACCAATCTCTTTGGTGCCATACGAGTCATACAGGCAGTACTTCCCTATATGCGAAATCAAAAATCAGGGCTTATCATTAACATTACCTCCATAGCAGGGTATATGGGTTTGCCTTTTCGAGGGGGGTACTCGGCAAGTAAAGGGGCTTTAGTGCTTATCTCCGAAGCGTTGCGTATGGAACTGAAAAATACGGGAATACACGTAACTACAATCGCACCTGGTGATTATGCTACAGATATCGCTTCGCGCAGATATCACGCTCCGGTAAAAGCCAATTCGCCCTATCGGGAAGTTTATCAAAAATCACTGGATTTGATGAACCAACACGTAGATTCGGGAGGGAATCCTATCGAAATGGCAAAGAAAATACATCGTATTATCGAAACTAAACACCCCAAGGTTCATTATTCACAAGGAAGTTTTCTCCAGAAATTTTCTGTAATACTCAAACGGATTTTACCCGCAAAATGGTACGAAAAAATGTTGATGAATCATTATCAGTTGGATTGAAAAATTAAAAAATTCAAAGATAAAAAAAAATAGATGCTATAAAACTAATATCTGATAGATATAAACTGAAAATAACTAAAAACCAGTAATATATGAAATTCTTTATTGACACAGCAAACCTAAATCAAATCCGTGAAGCACAAGACTTGGGGGTTTTGGACGGAGTTACTACCAATCCTTCCCTTATGGCAAAAGAAGGCATCACTGGGGAGCAAAACATTTTGAAACACTATGTGGATATTTGTAACATCGTGGATGGTGATGTATCGGCAGAGGTTATTGCCACCGACTTTGAAGGCATCGTTAAAGAAGGGGAGATGTTGGCTGCACTACACCCACAAATTGTGGTTAAAGTTCCGATGATTAAAGACGGGGTAAAGGCAATCAAATATTTTTCCGACAACGGAATACGTACCAATTGTACGCTTGTTTTTTCTGCTGGACAAGCCCTTTTAGCTGCTAAGGCAGGGGCTACTTATGTGTCGCCTTTTATTGGTCGGTTAGATGATATCTCCACTGATGGCTTACAACTCATTGAAGATATTCGTTTGATTTACGATAATTACGGTTTTGAAACCCAAATTTTGGCAGCTTCGGTGCGCCACACGATGCACGTTTTGCAATGTGCTAAAATCGGTGCCGATGTAATGACAGGTCCGCTTTCCGCTATTTTAGGATTGCTCAAACACCCACTTACCGACAGTGGCTTGGCACAATTCTTAGCCGATTACAAAAAAGGAAATTAAAATAACTTTAAGCCATTAAGCAGGCAACTTCCCTTTTTGGGGAGTTGTTTGTCTTTTTGTACTTCACTTTAAAATCAAAATATAAAAATGAACCGATTAAAATTTGTAAGACTGATGAGTCTTTTCCTACTTTTGTTTATGGGGATTTCTTGCCAAAACCAAAGTTTGCAACGATATATGGTAGAAAAATCGGAACGTCCTAATTTTACTAATTTAACGATGAATCCGAATGATTTTTTAGGTGCTATAGCTACCCAGCAAGAAAAGGTTTCTTTTCTAACAAGAGTCGATAAAATCAATGTATTATCGTATGAGCGTCAGGACGAAATCACCTTTGAAAAAGAACTTTCCGAAGCAAAACAAATGATTAAAAATCAGAATCTTAACGAATTGGTTCGATTTAATGAGAAAAACATCAGTACACAAGTTTTGTATATGGGTACTGATGAAAATATTCGGGAAGTGATTCTATTTTTTGTTGAAAAGAGAAACCGATTTGCCATCACTCGTATAATTACTCAAGGCGTTCATATTGATGAAATTAGCCAATTAGTAAGCCTTTTGCAACTTCAGAAGTGACAGGTATCAAGTAAAAAGTAGAAAGTGACAAGTATCAAATAGTGTTAGCCCCAAACTATGGGGGTGATGTAAAAAGGATGATATCTTTAAAAAAAGAGGGTATTCTTGTCAGGCTCTTACGAGAGGTGAAGATAGGTAATCGAACTTTACATAATTTACAAGCTTTGGTTGTTGATAATGAAGAAGCTCCATTACTTTTGGGACAATCTGCATTAGAGAAGTTTGGTTCAATTGAAATTGATAATAAAAAAGACTTAATAATTTTGAAGGATTAAAGATTTTTTCGATTATCTTGTATGTACCAAATAGTAAAAATTTAATTTTTTAAAACACATTAGACCGAGAATTTCTGAACAAAGTCAGACCAATCTCCTGAAAATTGCATATTTGAAAGCCTTTACGAGAGACACGAGTAAAATTGACAAAAGGCTGCCCGAAAACTATGGGGCAGCTCTTTCATTTATTATATATAATGCTTACAAGCTCTCAACAATTTTCCGAATGCCTTTAAACCCGATAATAGCTCCGAAGCAGGCAATGGCAATGCCTATGAGCAGTACGGGGATAAATAGGGGATGTGCTTTGTTGGTAAAAGCCGAGTGAATAACTACGGGACCTAAAAACAAGCACGGCAAACTGATAGCCAAAAGTTGAAACCCTTTTTTGATGCCTTGTTGTATCATTTATTTGGTGTTTAAAGGGTTTACCTCCAAGTACATTTCGTTGGCAATAGGGTTGAACGATTTGCTATTGGCAAAGGGTTTGACGGGCATTTGAGGCATTTCAGGCTGAGGTTTGCCACTGCCCGTGAGGTGATCGAGTACTTTTTTGAGTAGCGGATCGCTACTTTGTCCCAACTGCCCCATTTTTGATAAATCTTCCTCAATTGAGATGTCGGGAGTAATTCCTGAGGTATAATCGCCTTGTCCTAAGCTGTTTTCTATTTTTAACACTAAGGGTTGCATTGCCCATTTGTGTTTGGGGTTTCTAGTTCCTTGTTTATCAATAATATCGTAAAGAGTAACTGAACCTTGATTTTTTCCTACGGTAATATCGCCTACTTGTATTACTTTGATATGAGGTTTTAGCCCATTGATAATCAGTTCACTGGCAGAGGCTGTTCCGTTGGAAGTGATAATATATATTTTATTCAGATTTAGGCTATTGATGCTTTCGCTATGGTTATTATTCAAAACGATTTTGTCGGTAAATAAATTATCGGTAGATCTTCTTTCCTCCATAACCTTTTGTAGTTTTTTGTTCCAACGCTCTTTGGCAAAAACCTTTCCAGTGAATTGCCCCGTAATCATTGAGGCTAAGTAAGTTGCTGTTTGTACCGAACCTCCACCATTGTAGCGTAAATCAAGTATAAAATGCTGTATGTTTTCGTTTTTAAACTGTCCAAAAACATTGTTTAAGGCTTGATTTGCCTCATCACTCCCTACGAATTGGTTGTACATTAGATAGCCTACTTTTTCTCCGTTGGCTAAGGTGATAACTTGGTGTTTGTGTATGGGATTTTCTTTGATTTCTGTTTTATTTAGGGTAACGACTTTTCCCGTAGGGACGATTCTGTTTACGGGTTTGTTTTCAATAATTTGGCTTTCAATACGATAAACTTCAAAAGACATTGAGGGTTTATCGTTAAAAAGTAATGCTCGGTAGTTGTTCAGGTTTAAGGGTTGTCCGTCAATGCCTATAAAAATATCACCGCGTTCAATGCCTTGAGCTTGTGCATCGGAATTAGGGAGTATGTAACGAACAAATCCTAAAACACCATCGCTGCTGCCGTATGTGGTTAGTCCGAAATTCATTCCCGAACTTAATGAAATCCCTTGAAAATCGCGCTCCAATTCGGTATAATCATCAACAATATAGCTGAATCGGTCTATTTTTTTATATTGATGGAGTAAGGAATAGAAGAATTTTTCGGGGTCGGGATGATTTTTGAGAAACGTAGCATATTTTGGGTTTCCTAAATGGGTTTGAGAAAGGGTAGTTGCGAAGCGATTATCCGCTAATTCAGGAACATTTTCCTGCCAAAGGTAATACGTATTAAGCCCTTGCCAGATAAAATCTTGAACTATAAGGTTGTCATTTTTTTCAGTGGGTTTTATGTTGTCATCAAAATCATCTTTGCACGAAAAAAGCATAACTGCCAAAGTGCCAAGTAAAAAAAATCGTTTCATAAATCATTATTTATTATTTTTGCTTGACAAATGTAACAAAAAAACGATACGTTCGTCTATGCTAATAGAAGAAACATTTAAAAAAGATGAATCAAAGCGTATTTTTAAAAAGTGTAGCTCCATTTCAAGATAAAATTTTTCGTTTTGCAAAACGATTGCTTATATCCACCGAGGAAGCCCAAGATGCTTTGCAGGAAGTACTATTAAAACTATGGCAACAACATCAAAATCAACACAAAATAAAAAATTTGGAAGCCTTTGCAATGACGCTAACCAAAAATTGGTGTTTTGATAAACTCAAGGCTAAAAGCACTGATAATCTTTCGCTTTCGCACTTTCAGTACGATGCCAAAAGCGAGAACTCACTGCAAAAGCAGGTGGAAACTAACGATATGGTAAACCTCGTAAAACAACTGATTGACCAATTACCCGAACAACAACGAATGATAATACAGTTGCGAGATATTGAACAGTATGAATTTGAAGAGATTGAAGAAATTACTGGAATAAAACAAGCTACCTTACGCGTTATACTATCACGAGCAAGAAAGTCCATTCGAGAGCAGATGGTTGGTTGTTATAAGGTTTGAAAGATTAAAAGATTCAAAAAATTAAAAAGATTGAAAGAATCGAGAAGTTTAAAAATTGAAAAGATTAAGAAAGATGACAAATAAAGAAAATCTAAAAACAGAGGAAATTCGGCTTAAACTTGAAAAATATTTCGAAGGAATCTCCTCATTGGAAGAAGAAAAAGAGCTGAAAGCCTATTTTACTTCAGCAGCAGTTTCCCCCGAATTGGAACAGTATCGTCCGCTTTTTACTTATATGGAACAAGCCTCACAAGAACAGACTGTTATACCGAATTTAAGGCTCCAAAAACCGATCCTTTCTCGCTGGCGTATTCCACTTGTGGCAGCAACCTTTAGCGGAATTGTAGTTTTGGCAGGTTTTTTGTTTCATAGGAAAGAGCAAGAACAAATGCATCAAGCACAATTGGCTTATGAGCAAGTGTATCAAGCTTTGCAAATTGTTTCATCGAATTACAATAAAGGAGCTGATAAACTTGTTTACTTGAAAGAATTTGAAACAACAACTCAAAAAATTGTAAAAACAGAAAAATTTTAATAAATAGGATAGATTATGAAGACAAAATTTATTTTTTTAGTAAGTGCTTTATTCGGATATTTTAGTACACAAGCACAATCCGTATTTGATAAATTTGAAGATAATAGCGAGGTAACTACCGTAGTGGTTTCTCAAAAAATGTTTCAGATGCTCTCAAAAATAGACTCAAAAGACCCTGAAGCTAAGGAATTTATGGATGTAGCTAACAAACTTACTGGGCTTAAAATTTTCACAACCTCTAATAAATCGGTAGGGCAGAAAATGAGTGATGAGGTCAAAAAATATTTATCTACAGCTTCGCTTTCTGAGCTAATGCGCGTAAAAGACAAAGACTCAAACGTGAAGTTTTATGTAAAACAAGGTAGAGATGCCGACCACGTTTCGGAATTATTGATGTTTATTGTGGATAGTTCAGACTCCCAAACCGTTCTACTTACCCTTACAGGCGATATTGATCTTAACAAAATAGGAGCATTAACTGGGAATATGAACCTTCCTGAGGAGTTCAAAAGTATAAAGAAATAGAAGGCCATAAAATTCAATTCATTTAAAAAAACCTATCGGAAATTTAAAAGTTCTGATAGGTTTCTTTTTTGTACAAAACATCAGAAAAGTTATTATTAAGTTATATTTTTGCAATACATTTAAGTCTGTTTAAAGAATGAAACAACCTGCCATAGCTCTTGCACAATATGTCATTCAGGCGTGTAAGGCGAAAAATATAAAAAACATAGTAATATCGCCTGGTTCGCGTAATGCTCCACTAACCATAGGTTTTTCAAATCACCCGTTTTTTAATTGTTACAGCATTGTTGATGAACGATGTGCGGCTTTCTTTGCATTAGGAATTGCACAGCAGATACGTCAGCCCGTAGCTGTAGTTTGTACTTCAGGTTCTGCATTGCTTAATTACTATCCAGCCATTAGTGAGGCTTTTTATAGTAATATTCCTTTGGTTGTGATTTCGGCTGACCGTCCTTCGGATAAAATTGACATTGGTGATGGGCAAACCATTCGCCAACGAAATGTATTTGCCAATCATATTGCAGATAGCGCTAACCTTTCAGAGGCAATTACCGCTGAAAAAAGTAATGTTTATCTGCTCAACAGGGCATTAAATACAGCGATTCAGCAGCAATTGCCTGTGCACATTAATGTACCTTTTGAAGAGCCGCTATATCTAACTACTGAAGAAGAGGTTTATTTCGAGTCGATTACTCCCGTAACCCCAGAGTCGTATTTGCCCGATGTTGCTCTCTCCGATTTTATAAAAGCTTGGAACGATAGCCCTAAAAAAATGATTTTGGTTGGGGTATTAGCGCCCAATACTTTGGAACAAGCGTTTATAAACCAATTGGCGCAAGACCCTTCGGTATTGGTGCTTACTGAAACGACCTCTAATTTACATCACGTAAATTTTATTCCGTATATCGATAAGTTGCTGACTTTCTGTGAGCAATCGGAAGCTCTGAAAGAGCAGTTACGTCCCGATTTATTGCTGACATTCGGAGGGTTGGTAGTGTCTAAAAAAATAAAACAATTCTTACGAAAATATCAACCTAAATATCACTATCATATTGATTTATACCGAGGATATGATTCGTATTTTTGTTTAACACATCATTTTCAGGCTGAAATCAACTTCTTTTGGCAACGGACGTTTCCTAATCTGACTAAGGTTGCTTCCGATTATCAAAGTCAATGGCTTAAAGTCAATGATTTAATTCATAAAAAGCATTTGCAATATGTGAGTGATGTCGCATATTCCGATATGAAGGTTTACAAGAAGATATTTGAAGAAATTCCGCAAGATTATACCATTCAGCTTAGTAACAGTTCTACGGTGCGATATGCACAATTGTTCAAATGCAACCCCAGCTGGAAAGTATTTTGTAATCGCGGAACTAGTGGCATTGATGGAAGCATTTCTACAGCCATAGGTGCTTCGGTAGGGGCAGAAGCAAAAACCTTACTTATTACTGGTGATTTGAGCTTCTTTTATGATAGTAATGCGTTGTGGAACAAATACATCCGTAAAGATTTTCGTATTATACTCATTAACAACCAAGGCGGAGGTATTTTCAGAATTTTACCTGGTGATAAATCGGATAAGCATTTTGAGACTTATTTTGAAACCCCGCACACCCTTACCGCTGAACATCTTTGTAAAATGTACGGATTGGATTATCAAAAGGCAGATAATTTTGAGGATTTCAATACAAAATGGTTTGATTTTTTCGCTCCTTCGTTATGTCCGAAGTTGTTAGAAGTGCAAACTCCAAGGCTTGAAAATGATAAAGTTTTGTTAGAATACTTTCAGCTTCTGAAAAAATAGCCTACCTTTATGGTCTAATTTTAATTTAATATTCTATTATGAGCAAAAGAGACGAACTTATTGAAAAGTACGCTGCTGATTTAAAAGAAAAAGTAGGCGTAACCCCAGATTTAGAATTTCTTACCAAAGTAACTGTTGGTTTGGGTCCATCCATTTACAATGCTGATTCATCGACTGTTGCAGGGTCTGACCAATCAGAGTTAGACCGTATCAAACAAAATTTCTTAGTTAAAAAATTAGGTTTAAAAGACAGTCCTGAGTTGGATAAAGCCATTGAAAGTGTTTTAGAGCAGTACGGCAAATCGAACAAATCAAAATATCGTGCGGTGGTGTACTACTTATTAGCCAAACACTTCAAAAAAGAAAGCGTATACAACAAATAGAATTCAAAAAAGAAAATCGGCTACCTAAAAAGGTAGCCGATTTTTTAAACTAAACGCTTTTTGAGCTTTAAAATAAAAACATTCTATAAGGAATAAAATGAATTACTTTATAAATCATAAGTGATTGTAAATGAATTTTTAACAACTATAAAATTTGATTCTAAAAAAACAGAATCAATTTTTTTTATGCAATAAAACTAAAAAAATAGTTGTAACTAAAAAAATAGTTTGTATATTTGCCGTATAAAAATAATAAGTTAATGTCTCAATCTATAAAAACGCTTACTAAAGCTGAAGAAGAAATTATGCAAGTATTGTGGCAATTGGGTAAAGGTACAGTCAATGATATCATTGCACAGCTGAATGACCCCAAACCTGCCTACAACACAGTATCAACAGTGGTTCGGATATTGGAAAATAAAGGATTTGTCAGTCACGAGCCACAAGGTAGAGGATTTATCTATTTTCCAATAGTATCGAAGGAAATTTACAGTCACAAATCACTTAAAGACTTGGCTGAAAATTATTTTAAAGGTTCTTTTAAATCAATGCTTTCTTTCTTTGTTGAAAAAAAGGACATCGACTTAAAAGATGTAGAAGACCTATTACAAAAACTTAAAAAGGAAAAGTGATGGAAAACTTTTTAATATATTCAGTTAAAACGATGTTCGTACAGCTTTTGTTTTTATTGCTTTACGAAGCGTTTTTCAAAAACGAGCCTTATTTTAGGATAAATCGCTTTTTCCTGCTATCGGGAATTGCACTTTCATTAACATTGCCTTTTTTCCCGATTTCTTTGGCAAACGATAATATTACAGCGGCTATCCGTTTGGAAGAATTTGTCGCCTACGCCAATACAACTTCAGAAAATATGGTTATAGCCTCCAACACGAATGCTATCAATTGGTATGAAATGATTTACGGTATCGGGGCAGTATGCTTCGGATTGCTTTTCATCATAAAAATAATACGGTTGAACCGCCTATTGAACCGTTCACAACGGGTGGTTCTGAACGGAACTCGTATTTTCCTATTAGAGGATTTGACCCAAGCCTTTACATTTATGAATAACATTTATGTAGGCAAAGAACAAGCGGAAGAAACTTGTGTTATTGAACACGAAAAAGTGCATCAAAACCAGTGGCACTCGCTTGATTTGTTGTTTTTGGAACTGATGAAGATTGTTTTTTGGTTTAATCCGTTGTTGTATTTCTATCAGAAACGATTGGTAGAAGCACACGAATTTGAAGCCGATAGGCAAACCTACCCTAAGTTTCAAAACTATTATTATCAAACACTTATTAACCAAGCTTTGGGAACGAAGATTGATTTACTTACCAGTTATTGGTCTGTTCCCAAACTTATTAAACGAAGATTAAATATGTTACAACAAAAACAAAAATCGACAAAAGGAATGTCAAAATACTTATTGGCAATCCCTACATTGGCAGTTTCAGTGCTGATGCTTTCGGCAGGTAATGCTCCGCAAAACAATCTATCGGAAAACCTTCCAAAAAATTCAGTAGCTGAAGCTCAACTTACAAACAATCAAGTTGTGAATGACACTATTCCTTTTATGAAAGTGGATAAAGCACCTCGCTTTAAGGAGTGTGAGAATGTTTCTGAAAGTGAAAGTTTTGAATGCTTCAAAAAAGGATTAGATGCACACATAGTTCGCAATTTCAAATACCCGAAAGAGGCGGCTGAAAAAGATCTACAAGGTAGAGTAAACGTCCTTTTTAGTATTGGGACAGATGGAAAAGTTTCTATAAAATCAATGAGTGGTGGTGAAAAAGTGCTTCAAGAAGAAGCAAAGCGTCTTATAGAAACATTACCTCAGCTTATTCCTGGACAACACCAAGGTAAAAATGCTGCAGTAATGTTCCTTTATCCAATAAATTTTAAATTAGCGAAATAATAATTAATCAAAAGCCCGAATTTTTCGGGCTTTTGATTAAATCACACTAAAAACTGGAATAAATCGGGTTTGTTGTTCAGGTAATCCCCATAGAAGTTGCGTTGTTTCATCCGGTCGATAAGTGGTTGGAGGTCAGTCTCATTTTTGAGTTCGATACCTACTACGGCAGGTCCGTTTTCGCGATTATGCTTTTTGGAGTACTCAAAATAGGTAATATCATCTGTTTTTCCGAGGATTTCAACCACAAATTCTTTCAATGCACCGGCACGTTGCGGAAATCGAACGATGAAATAATGCTTTAAATTGGCATAAAGCAAGGCGCGTTCCTTAATTTCTGCCGTTCGAGTGATGTCATTATTGCTTCCGCTGATAACACAAACCACTTTTTTACCCTTAATTTTTTCTTTATAGAAATCCAGAGCGGAAATTGATAACGCCCCAGCAGGTTCCACCACAATAGCATCGCGGTTGTACAAATCCAAAATGGTTTGACATACTTTCCCCTCGGGGACAAGTACAACATCATCTAAAAATCGATTACAGATTTCAAAATTTAAACTGCCCACTTTCTTTACCGAAGCACCATCTACAAACTTGTCGATTTCAGTGAGTTCCACAGGTTTTCCTGCTTTTAATGCTTCTTTCATTGAGGGGGCACCTAAGGGTTCAACTCCAATGATTTTTGTTTGTGGAGAAAGCGTTTTAAATACGGAAGAAAGCCCTGCTGAAAGTCCGCCACCACCTATGGGAACAAACACATAATCAATCGGTTCGTTGGCTTGGTCGAGAATTTCTAGTCCGATAGTGGCTTGTCCTTCAATGACTTTTTCATCGTCAAAAGGAGGGACGAACGTTTTTGCGTTTTCTGTTGCAAATTTTATTGCGGCATTGTTGGAATCATCAAAAGTGTCACCTTCCAAAACTATGGTAACATTCTCTCCGCCAAACATTTGTACTTGTTCGATTTTTTGTTGTGGAGTAGTTACAGGCATATAAATATCACCTTTGATATTTAATATTTGGCAAGAAAGTGCCACACCTTGTGCGTGATTTCCGGCACTCGCACAGACGATTCCTTGTTGTTTGTCTTGCTCGGAAAGGGAGCTGATTTTGTTGTACGCTCCTCGAATTTTATAGGAACGTACTTGTTGTAAATCTTCTCTTTTAAAATAAATTTCCGCTTCGAATAAATTGCTTAATCGCACACTTTTTGAAAGCGGTGTGGTATTTATCACAGATTTTATCCGTAGCATTGCTTTTTGTACTTCTTGAACTTGTGGTATGTATGTTGTTACCTCCATATATTTCCTTAATTTTCCTAAGTTATTTTGTTTTTCTTTGATGAAACATTTATCTTTTTCTCGGTACAATTGTTCTTATGATTGACGTATTTATAGTTCTGAATTTTTGGTGTAACGTACTATTTTTTTATTGTTATGTTTCAAGACAAAAGTATAAATATGAAAATAAATGATTAAATTTAAACTATTTTATTCGCTTCATATCAGTCATATAAGCCCTTAAATGTGCTCCAATTACTTCAATGGGGTGTGAGGCTATGGATTTGTTCACTTGAATTAAATCAATATTGTCGATTTGGTTTGAGACAGTGAAATGACTCCCGATTACATTGTTTTCTAATCCGTCGATATAGGCAGCAATGAGCGGTCGGCATTCGTGTTCAAACAAATAGCAGCCGTATTCGGCGGTGTCGGAAATGGTTTTATTCATTTCATACAATTTTTTACGAGCTATAGTGTTGGCAATCAGAGGCAATTCGTGTAGTGATTCATAATATGCTGATTCGGCTTTTATGCCTGATTCGGTCATTACTTCAAAAGCCAACTCCACCCCCGATTTTACCATCGCTACCAATAATGTTCCGTAGTCAAAATAGGTTTGCTCTTCAATAGCTTCGGTAGTGGTAGGAGTTTTCTCAAAACCGGTTTCAGCCGTAGCGGAACGCCACGTAAGCAGGTTTTTGTCGTTGTTTGCCCAATCTTCCATCATCGTTTTTGAAAAATGTCCGCTTAAAATATCATCCATATGCTTTTCGAAGAGCGGACGCATCATCTTTTTCAAATCTTCGGAAATGGCAAATGCTCTTACTTTGGCAGGATTCGATAGACGATTCATCATATTGGTAATTCCGCCGTGTTTTAAGGCTTCGGTAATGGATTCCCAACCGTATTGAATGAGTTTGGCGGCGTATTCAGGGGCAACTCCTTCGCGTTTCATCTTATTGAAAGCCAATATCGAACCTGTTTGTAAAAGTCCGCACAGAATGGTTTGTTCGCCCATCAAATCCGATTTTACTTCCGCCACAAACGATGAACGTAGTACTCCGGCAGTGTCACTTCCTAAAGCTGCTGCGTAGGCTTTTGCCCACTCAAAACCTTTGTTCTCAGGGTCGTTTTCGGGATGAACGGCAATCAAAGTTGGTACACCAAATCCACGTTTGTATTCCTCACGCACTTCCGAACCTGGCGATTTTGGAGCTACCATAATCACGGTAATATCTTTACGGATTTCGATACCCTCCTCCACGATGTTGAATCCGTGTGAGTAGGATAAAGTCGCTCCTTGCTTCATCAAAGGCATAATTCTGTTAATCACGGAAGTATGTTGCTTGTCGGGGGTTAAATTACATACCAAATCTGCCGTAGGAATAAGCTCTTCAAAAGTGCCTACTTGAAAGCCGTTAGCGACGGTATTGGTGTACGAAGGGCGTTTTTCGGCGATGGCACATTCACGCAAAGCGTAGGAAACATTCAAACCCGAATCACGCATATTCAACCCTTGATTAAGCCCTTGGGCCCCTGCTCCCACGATAACAATTTTTTTTCCTTTTAAGGCTTCAACTCCTTGACTGAAATCGCTTTTCTGTAATAATTCGCAAACGCCTAATTGTGCTAATTTTTCTCTGAAATTTAGGGTATTAAAATAATTTTTCATTGTTCTTCCGATTTAATTTAAAGATTTATATGGATTGTGTTCTTAAAAATATGATGATAACTTTTGGTGTCAAACCGAATAAAATTAAAGTTCTTGGAATTAAAGATTTGATTTTACTCAACTTGAAAAAACTGTTTTCTTACATCATACTCTACTATTTTTGGTTATCTACCTCATATTTGTTGAGCAAGGGAGATACTTTCATTTCCGATTTTGAAATAGCAATTCGTGCCGAGCCTGAAAATTGCATAATTCCGTAAGGTTTCAGCTCCTGATAAAGTGCTGCGATGGACTCTCGTGAGCCTGTTTTTGAAATTACATAAAAATGTTTATAAACAGCAACAATATTAGCATTATATCGTTGAATTATAGTTTGAATGGGAGTTTCTTCATCAAAAAGGGAAGCCGTTGGCATCTTGAAAAGCGAATTTTCAAGGGAAATGATTTCTTCATCGGTATGATAAAATACTTTGATGATTTCTATCTGTTTTTCAATCTGTTGAACCAAATGTTCTACCCATTTTTGAGTGGTATGAGTCACAATAATCATCCGAAATACATTGTCAATTTCCGATGCTGACACATTGATGCTTTCCATATCAATATGTCTTCTGAGGAAAATCCCCGTCACTCTGTTGAGTAGCCCAAGCTGATTTTCCGAATATATGGTGATGGTGTATGTTTTTTGTTCCATATTTACAATTTTACGTTTGAGGTTTTAAAGTTTCAGGTTCAAGGTTTTATTGTTGATTGAACTTCTTTTGTTGCTTTTTTATTTCAGCCTCACTTCCGAAACTGAAGCTCCTGTGGGTACCATCGGGAAAACGTTGTTTTCTTTCTCGACACGAATTTCCAAGAAATAAGCCTTGTCGAAATTGAGCATTTCTTTAACAGCATCTTCCAAATCACTGCGTTTGCTAACCAATCGCGATTGAATGTGATACCCTTCTGCAATTTTAATAAAATCAGGATTTATCATTTCGGTAGAAGCATATCGACGGTCAAAAAATAGTTCTTGCCACTGACGAACCATTCCTAAAAATTCGTTGTTTAAAACTACAATTTTCACAGGAATTTGCGACTGAAAAATCGTTCCTAACTCTTGAATGGTCATTTGAAAGCCACCATCGCCAATTACTGCAACCACTTGTTTTTCAGGAACTCCTATTTTTGCCCCGATGGCTGCCGGTAAGGCAAATCCCATTGTGCCCAATCCTCCCGAAGTGATTTTACTGCGTGAATTTTTAAATTTCGCATAACGACAAGCCATCATCTGATGTTGCCCCACATCGGAAACAATAACCGCTTCGTGATTAGAACATTTATTTATCAATTCTAAAACTTCTCCCATTGTAAGTCCCTCTTTTTCAGGATATAATTCGTTTTTAATAACGGAATCATATTCTTCTTTGTCGTATTTTTTGAATTCTTCTCGCCACGTTGTATGTTTTTTCTGTTCTACTAACGGAAGTATTTTCTGTAAAGCCTCTTTTACATTGCCCAATATGGCGACATCAGCCTTTACGTTTTTGTTGATTTCCGCAGGGTCAATGTCAAAATGTAATACCTTCGCTTGTTTGGCGTATCTGCTTAAATCGCCCGTTACGCGGTCATCAAAACGCATTCCCAAAGCGATGAGTACGTCACACGTATTGGTCATTACATTAGGAGCGTAGTTGCCGTGCATACCTACCATTCCCACATAATTGGGGTGTTCGGTGGGCAATGCCGAAAGTCCTAAAATGGTCGCTGCTGCGGGTATATCGGTCTTTTCTAAAAAGGATTTTAGCTCGTTTTCAGCTTGACCTAAAATGATTCCTTGTCCGAAAACGACATAGGGTTTTTGTGCTTGATTGATGATTTGTGCGGCTTCAGCCAATTTTGAATCATCTATTTCAGGTACAGGATTATAGCTTCGCATTCGAGTACATTTCTTATAGTCGAACTGAGCAACTTGGTCGAACTGAGCACTTTTTACGATGTCGATAAGTACAGGTCCGGGTCTTCCCGAACGGGCAATGTAAAAGGCTTTGGCGATTGCTTCGGGTATTTCTTCTACTTCCGTGATTTGGAAATTCCATTTGGTTACGGGGGTAGAAATTCCGATGATGTCTGTTTCCTGAAAGGCATCTGTTCCTAAGAGGTGCTTTGCTACCTGACCTGTGATGCACACCAACGGCGTGGAATCGATTTGGGCATCGGCAATTCCTGTGATGATGTTGGTTGCTCCGGGTCCTGATGTGGCAAAAACCACACCTACTTTTCCTGTAGCTCTTGCGTAGCCTTGTGCGGCGTGGATAGCTCCTTGCTCGTGGCGAGTGAGGATGTGTTTCAACTGATTTTGATATTTGTAAAGTTCGTCATAAACGGGCATTATCGCCCCGCCGGGGTAACCGAAAGCTAAATCGACCCCTTCAGCTAACAAACATTTGATTAAAACTTCTGCTCCTATCATATTTATTTAAAGATTTGATATTTAATGAATTATTTATTTTAAAAATATAGAAAAGTATGATACGGAAAATAAGCGATTTCGTTCAGCCTGATATTAAAAATTATCATCATACTTTTTATAACATAACGAAAAAATTTTGTTGATTAATTTACATCTGATTAATTATGAGTTGAGGCTCTCTACTAAAATTCATCGGTAACACAACCTTGTGAGGCGGAACTTACCGTACGAGCGTATTTGTAAAGGACCCCTCGTTTGGCAGTATCTTTTAGTGGTTTGAGGCTGAAATTGGCTCGTCTTTGAGCTAATTCTTCTTCGGTGAGATGTACATCAATAGTGTTTTTTACAGCATCAATGGTAATCAAATCACCATCTTGTACCAATGCAATGTTGCCACCGTTTTGTGCTTCGGGCGAAATGTGTCCCACTACAAATCCGTGTGAACCCCCTGAAAATCGACCATCGGTGATGAGTGCTACTTTTTTACCTAAACCTGCCCCCATAATTGCTGAAGTAGGTTTTAACATTTCGGGCATTCCTGGTCCACCTTTTGGCCCTTCATAACGAATAACTACGACTGTGCCTTCGGTAACTTCTCCTTTGGCAATTCCCTCATTAGCAAGAAATTCACCTTCATATACTTTAGCTTTTCCGGTAAACGAAAGTCCTTCTTTACCCGTAATTTTTGCTACAGCTCCTTCGGTAGCTAAATTTCCATAGAGAATACGAATATGTCCTGTTTCTTTAATTGGTTTTTCTAACGGATATATAATATTTTGGTTTTCAGAAAGTGATGGTACATCTGCAAGATTTTCAGCTATTGTTTTACCTGTAACTGTAAGGCAATCACCGTGAAGTAATCCTTTTTCGAGTAAATATTTCATCACAGCAGGAATTCCGCCAATGTGGTGTAAATCTTCCATAACGTACTTTCCGCTTGGTTTAAGGTCTGCGATAAAAGGTGTGGAATCGCTCAGCTTGGCAAAATCATCAATAGTCATCGGGATTTGAGCTGCTTTTGCAATGGCTAAAAAGTGCAATACGGCATTGGTAGAGCCTCCCAAGGCAACCACCAATCGGAAAGCATTTTCGATGGATTTTTGCGTGACAATATCGCGAGGTTTGATGTCGTTTTCTTGCAGATAACGCAACGCTTTACCCACTTTGAGGCATTCTTGTCTTTTGGCATCACCTGAGGCAGGAGTTGAAGAGTTGTAAGGCAAACTCATTCCCAATGCTTCAATGGCCGAAGCCATTGTGTTGGCAGTGTACATTCCGCCACAAGCTCCTTCGCCCGGACAAGCTTTGTGTATTACTTCCTTATATTCTTTTTCATCAATAATTCCTGCTACTTTTTGTCCCCACGCCTCGAAAGCGGAAACTACATCGAGTTTTTTCCCGTTATGGCAACCTGCGGCAATTGTTCCGCCATACACCAAAATTGAAGGTCGATTTAGTCTGAGCATTGCCATTAAAGCTCCCGGCATATTTTTGTCGCACCCCACCACTGTAACGAGTGCATCGTAACACATTGCTTGAATTACTGTTTCGATAGAATCAGCGATAATATCTCTCGAAACCAAAGAGTAACGCATTCCGTAAGTACCCATTGAGATTCCGTCTGAAACTCCTATAGTGTTGAAAATCAATCCTACAGAACCCGATTGCTGTACGCCCTCTTTAATTTTCAAAGCTAAATCATTTAGATGCATATTACAAGGATTTCCCTCGTAACCCGTACTTGCGATGCCTACTAAAGGTTTTTTTAGGTCGTCATCGGTCAGCCCCAAAGCGTGTAGCATTGCTTGTGCTGCAGGTTGCGTATCGTCTTGTGTGACTTGTTTGCTGTATTTATTTAATTCCATATTTTGATGATGATTTCTGAATCAAATTTTAAAAATAAAAAAACCTGCATCTAATTTCTGATGCAGGTTTTCTGTGTTTTTATATACGAAGCCTCGCATCAATAGGTGTTATTGATGATAATAATAAGGCTAATAATGCTATAAAAATATATTTTTGTCACTTCTTCAACTTTTCGAGTGACAAAAGTAATAAAATATATTAAAACTCCAACTGTTGTTGAAAATAAATTTTGAAAAGGATTGATTTTTTGTTTTTATTCTATTTGAAACTTGAATAACTTATTTATATATTTTGTAATTTTAATTGAGAGAATATATACGATTAAAGAATATAAATTACTGGTAATAAGCAAGTCGGAATGTGTTTGAATAAAAAAAATCGCAACACTTTCATAATGAAAGCATTACGATTTTTTTGTTGTACTCGGAGCGGGACTTGAACCCGCACAGGCATTGCTGCCCACTGGATTTTAAGTCCAGCGTGTCTACCGATTCCACCATCCGAGCCCCTTATTAAGGCAATAAAAGAGCGAAAAACGGGGTTCGAACCCGCGACCTCAACCTTGGCAAGGTTGCGCTCTACCAACTGAGCTATTTTCGCAAAACAATATTTTTCAAAAGCAACCCCTAACCGATTGCGAGTGCAAAGATAACAACATTTTTTTACTTGGCAAATATTTTCTCTTTTTTTTGAAAAATATTTTTCTATCTGAAAAGCATTTTACATTCTCTCAGGAACTTGTATCCCGAGCATTGCAAAAGCCGATGCAATAATCTCACTTATTTTTTTACAAAGCGACACCCGAAACTCTCTTTTTGCTACATTTTCCTCTCCCAAAATGGATACATTCTGATAGAAAGAATTGAAATCTTTTACCAAATCATACACATAATTGACAACGACCGCAGGGCTGTACGAATCTGCTGCGTTTTGCACCACTTCGGGGAAAAGTGCCATATTTTTAAGAAGCGTTTTCTCCTTAGGGTGTAATTCTGAAATTGAAAGACTTTCTGATTTTGAGATTTCTATTTCATTGTATTTCCGTAAGATAGATTTAATTCGGGCATAAGTGTATTGTACAAAAGGACCTGTATTTCCTTGGAAGTCAATAGATTCTTTCGGGTCAAAAAGAATACGTTTTTTGGGGTCAACTTTCAAAATATAGTATTTCAAAGCTCCCAAACCGATGGTGTGGTACAATTCCTTCTTCTGATTATCATCGTATCCGTCCAATTTGCCTAATTCTTGCGAAATTTCTTCAGCTGTTTGCTCCATTTCGGCAATTAAATCGTCGGCATCGACCACAGTTCCTTCACGACTTTTCATCTTTCCGCTTGGTAAATCTACCATTCCGTAGCTCAAATGATATAGATTTTCAGCCCAATCAAAACCTAATTTTTTTAGAATTAAAAACAAAACCTTGAAATGGTAATCTTGCTCATTTCCAACGGTATAAACCATTCCTTTTACGTCAGGATAATCTTTTACGCGTTGGGTTGCGGTACCAATATCTTGGGTGATGTACACGGAAGTTCCATCGGAGCGAAGTACCAATTTTTCATCCAAACCATCAGTGGTTAAATCACACCAAACCGAGCCGTCTTCTTTCTTGAAGAAAACGCCTTTTTGTAAGCCTTCTTCGATGATGTCTTTTCCTAATAAATATGTGTCACTTTCGTAGTAGTACGAATCGAAATCGACGCCTAAATTTTTGTAAGTAGTTGAAAATCCGTTGTAAACCCATTGATTCATTTTTTTCCAAAGGGAAATAACTTGCTCTTCTCCGGCTTCCCATTTTCGAAGCATTTCTTGTGCTTCCAAAAATATAGGAGCTTGTTTTTCAGCTTCTTCTTTGGTTTTTCCTTCTGAAATAAGTTGCTCAATTTCAGATTTATACGCTTTGTCGAAAGCTACATAGTAATTCCCGACAAGTTTATCACCTTTAAGTCCTGAATTTTCAGGCGTTTCGCCATTGCCAAAACGTTGCCAAGCAATCATTGATTTACAGATATGTATCCCTCGGTCGTTGATTATCTGAGTTTTATATACTTTATGTCCGGCTGCTTTTAGAATTTCGGCGACTGAATATCCTAACAAGTTATTGCGAATATGCCCCAAGTGCAAGGGTTTGTTGGTGTTAGGTGATGAATATTCAACCATTATGGTCTTTTTGGAATTGGGCTTAGCCAAGCCAAAATGGGTTTCGTTTTCTATACTTTTCAGAAAATCAATGTAATAAGAATCCGAAATTACTAAATTCAAAAATCCTTTGATTACATTGAAGCTCTCTACCTCTTTTACATTTTCTTTCAGAAAAGTCCCGATTTGTTGTCCAATTTGTTCAGGATTTCCTTTAATCTGACGTAACATCGGGAAAATTACAATGGTAATGTCGCCTTCAAACTCTTTTTTAGTCTGTTGAAGTTCAATGTTTTCAAGTGAAACTCCAAAAATTTGTTCACTTGCTTTTTGTGTATGTTGTTTTAGTATTTCTTGTAAATTTCGCATAATGATTCCAAAAAAATGATGGCAAAAGTACAAAAAAAATGAAATCAAATCTGTGATTTTCCTCATTGGTTGCAAATTGTACGTTTTGGTAAAGCGCAATATTTTTTTGTGTAACTAATTTGGCTTATCTTTGGTGCGTTTATAAAATATATTTTACCATTATGTTAAAAAAAATATTGTTATTAATAGTAGCATTATCACCCATATTAGCTACATCACAAGAGAAGAAGAAAATCAAAGAAAAATTTGTTTATGAAGATGCCCTTCCTTACTACAATTTTGGTAAAGGGGTAGGAATCACATCGCCAGATAGCCTTTTTCAATTAAATACCCGATTCAGAATGCAAAATCGGTTGCATATTGAAGATAGCCAGTACGAGGCAAAGGTACGCCGATTGCGTTTGCGTTTTGACGGCTATGTGGGAGCTCCGCAATTTATGTACACCATACAACTAGCTTTTTCTCCAGAAGATGTAGGTACTTTAAAAAACGGAGAAAACCTTCACGTGATTCGTGATGCGATTGTTTTTTATAAACCTGATAACCGATGGACTTTCGGATTTGGGCAAACCAAACTTCCCGGAAACCGCCAACGCAATAACTCCTCGGGCGGACTTGACCTTACAGACCGCTCTATCAACAATGCGGCGTATAACATCGACCGTGATTTTGGTTTCCAAGTGTTTTATTCTCGGCAAAAAGAAGACGCTTTCGGTTACAATATAAAGACTGCGCTGACCACTGGTGAGGGGCGTGATTTTGTTGGAAAAACTAAAGGACTTGCTTACACGGCACGTTTAGAATTGTATCCGCTGGGTAAATTCAAAAAAAATGGAGAGTTCTTTGAAGGCGACCTCAAACGCGAAGAAAAACCTAGACTTTATTTAGGAGGAACTTTCCACCATAATGACAAAGCTGTACGTAGCCGAGGGCAACAAGGTAGCAAACTTTTGGAAGCACGTAACCTAACTTCTGTTTTTTTAGATGCGATGCTTAAATATGACGGTTGGGCTTTTATGTCCGCTTATATGAGTCGTTCTACTGATAGTCCGCTGATAAATGCCTCAGAAAAAAACTATGTACAGGCAGGAAACGGATACGATGCACAATTGAGTTATGTATTCCCTTCCAATTGGGAATTTATCGGTCGATTTTCTCACAATACCCCGCATAAGGATATCCGTGCGTTTGCCCCTAAGCACAACCAATTCTCTTTTGGGGTAACCAAATATATTTGGGAGCACGCCTTTAAAATACAATTTGAAGTTACCAAAAACGATTATATCAACACTTCCAAAAAGGACGATTGGTATGCTCGTTTCCAAATTGAAATTGGAATATAATTACTGCTCAAAGAAACGCTTAAGTAAGGGATACTTTTAAGTGTTTCTTTTTGAGCTTTATCACTTCTTTCCTTTTAAAATGTTTAATTTTTGTGTAGGTTTGCATCCGATTTCACAGCAAGTTTATGTTTTTGTTTATAAGTACTTCCGAAATATTTTTTATTGTTTTTGTCGTTTTGATGATTTTTGGTGCCGATAAAATACCAGAAATTGCAAGAGGATTAGGCAAAGGTATGCGTCAATTACGTGATGCGACTAATGATATTAAAAGCGAAATTCGTAAAAGTGCCGAGAAAAGTGGTATTGATACTTCTGTGGTAGAAGATATCCAAAATGAAATCAATCAAGTTAAAGAAGGTTTGGAAGATGCCTCTGGTAGGGTCAAACGACAAAGATAATGCTTGAAAAGATATTACAATACGATACGAGTTGGCTCATTGCCATTAACAATTCGGGAAGTGAGAAATTCGATGTTTTTTGGCTTTTCGTAACTCATACCTCGCATTGGATTCCCTTTTTTTTACTGCTTCTGCTACTGAATTTCTATTGGTTTAAAAGAAAGAAAGCTTTTAGAAATATGTTTTTCATTTTGCTTACTTTGGCAACAACCTTGCTTTTAGTGACTATCACCAAAGAATTGGTTATGCGATTACGTCCTTTGAGCGACCCTAGTATTGCTCCTCACTTACGTTTTTTGATTCCTGCAGACGGATATAGTTTCTTTTCAGGGCATTCGTGTAATAGTTTTTCGGTGGCTACCATAGTTTTCTTGCTGTTTCGACAAAAGAAACGTTGGGTGTTTTGGGTATTTTTGTGGCCCTTGCCTTATGCTTTTAGCCGTATGTATTTGGGGGTTCACTTTCCTTCGGATATTTTTGTAGGTATGCTTGTTGGGGTGGGTACAGCCTTATTCTATTACCGATGGTACTGCCAAAAATATAAAATGATTCCTTTGGAAAAATAATTTTAATCATATGAATATAAAAACAAAAGCTTTTTTGCTGAATTTTATCTGCTTTGTAGTTATTTTTATTGGCTTGCGTATGGGCATACATTACTTGTTTCCGATAAAATATCTGTATGCAGCCATTATATCAGGAATTGTTAGTTTGCTTATTGCACCTCGCTTTGCTGTAGTAAATACGGCTGATGGCGATAAATTGCTTATGAAATGGATTTTTATAAAAGGCGTGAAAGAGTTGTAATACCTTATTTTTGGGCTTTTTGCTCTTTACTTTTGCTTTTTTCCTTTTTGTAGAAAGGTACTAAATAGGTAATACCATAGTTGAAATTCATTCCAAAACGACTTCCTTCCCAGACGCGGTTAAACCCTGGAATCCAGTAATTTGGAAAACCTCCTTTTTGGGTATGCCCTAAACGAAAACCCAAGCGAATGCTAGTGCCTGCATACAGATTCTGAAGTAATTCGACCTTCATCCCGATGATGAACTCTAACCAATGTGCGGTTCTTCCGTTATACTCACCCAGCCATTTTGTGTTGGTTCCCTGTGTATTTTCTTGCCAATACTGATGATTTTTGTAGATATGATAGCTGTCAAGTTGCTGTGAGAAGCGTGAAAAGGCATAGCGTCCTCCTACAAAAATCATATTTTCCATACCGTACCAATTGCCATAAGTATTATAATCGACTCCCATTTTTAGAAATTGCCCATTGGTAGTAAAGGAGAAAAAGTCGGTTTGAGTTGTTTTTTTCTCCGAGCCAATTTCGGCAGCGGCATAGAAAGAATAATTGATACGATAATCGCCCATTAGCTCTACCCCCCAATACTTTTTATCTAGTAAAGCTATAATAGGTTTACTCAAATCCGCTCCAACGCGAAGTCCGTAACGCTGTTTGTAGGTGTTTTTTTCCGATTCAACGGTACTGGTTTGCTGAGCCGAAGCCCAAGCAAAACAGAATAAATTAATGATATATAGTAACTTGAGCTTTTTTTTCATCTTCAATATCTGTTTTATTTATACGGACTGATTTTATCCAAACACTCGTGGGGTCTTCCACAGCAACTTTCAGATTATGATATACTACCTTAAAGCCACATCCTTTGCTAACGAACTGTTCTTCGGGTTGGTAGGAAAAAGTTATGATAGCGATTTCTCCTGAGGTAATGGTTCCGCTATTGGCGTCAAAAGTAGCGTCTTTCACCAAAAGATAAGTGGTTTGAGGTTCGGAAATTTTTAACGGTAACGCCAACGAGTCGGTAGTGGTAAAACTCAAAATTTGTTTTTGGTCTTTACCATAAACCAATAGCTTTTCGGCTGCTTTTGTTTTGGTAGGCTTGTCCGTATCTTTAAGTCGTAGTATGAGTTGAGGCGTAGTTACCTTGTGTTCGCATAAATCATCAGGTTCACAGGCTGTTATCACCGAAAAAATCAGCAAAAGTACCGAAGCTCCTATCCTTATAATCCATTTTTTTTTCATTGAAAGCCAAATTTTGCGTGTAAATATACACATAATAAATCAGATACAAGGCATTAGCACAGTAGCTTTTAGGTTCTAACATAAATAAAACTAGTACTGAGAATTGCATTTCTCAATATGCTTTATTCCCTCCATATCCCATAAATTACTTCAAGAGATAAGATTACCTTAGAATAAGAATCTAAAAAAACGCACGTCAATCTTTTTTAAAGTGTACGTACGTTTCTGTTTGGAACGTATTTTCGGCTCTTATCGTTTTTCCAAAAGTACTACATTTTCTACGTGGTGCGTCTGCGGAAACATATCGACAGGTTGCACTTTGGTGACCTTGTACATTGCGTCCATCAACGCCAAATCACGTGCTTGTGTAGCGGAATTACAACTCACATACACCACTTTAGGCGGAGCAATGTTGAGGATTTGTTGTACCACGTCCTTGTGCATTCCGTCGCGAGGTGGGTCGGTAATGATAAGGTCAGGTACTCCATTTTCAGCTATAAACGCTTCATTGAAAACGTTTTTCATATCTCCCACAAAAAAACTTACGTTCGTAATATTATTGTTCTGGGCATTGACTTTAGCATCTTCAATAGCTTCTGGAACTGCCTCTACGCCAACTACTTTTCGGGCTTTCTTTGCTACGAATTGAGCAATAGTGCCCGTTCCGGTGTAAAGGTCGTACACCAATTCATTTCCCGTTAGCTGGGCAAAATCACGAGCCACTTTGTAAAGTTCATAAGCCTGTTCGGAATTAGTCTGATAGAAGGACTTAGCATTGATTTTAAACCGCAAACCTTCCATTTCCTCATAGATATAATCGCGTCCTTTGTAGCAAATAATTTCTTGATCGTAAATAGAATCGTTTGCTTTTCCATTGATAATATATTGAAGCGATGTAATTTGCGGGAATTTTTCTGACAGAAAATCGAGCAGCAACTCCCGTTGAGTTTTATTTTCCTCAAAGAACTGAATAACCACCATAAGCTCACCAGTGGAAGCAGTTCGTATCATCATCGAACGTAAGAAACCTGACTGATTACGAGGGCTATAGAAAGGCATTTCGTGTTTCAAAGCGAACTGCTTTACCGCCAAGCGTATGGCGTTGGAAGGATCGGCTTGTAGATGGCATTTTTTAACGTCAAGAATTTTATCCCAAGCCCCTGAAATGTGAAAACCTAAGCCGTTGCGATTGTCAATACTTTCTGAATCTTTTATCTCTTCAGGCGTAAGCCAACGCGTATCCGAAAAGGAAAATTCCATTTTATTGCGGTAAAAATAGATTTTTTCCGAGCCTAAAATAGGTTGTATTTCAGGGAGTTCTATTTTTCCTAAGCGTTTGAGATTATTTTCAACCTCTTTTTGTTTGTAAAAAAGTTGATGTTCGTAGCTCATATTTTGCCATTTACATCCCCCACAATACCCGAAATGTTCGCAAACGGGTTCGGTACGCCTTTCTGATGATTTGTGAAGTTTTGTTACAAATCCTTCGTAATAAGCGTTTCTTTTTTTGGTAGTTTGCACATCAACTACGTCACCTGGAACAGCATCTGACAGGAAAATAACCCGTCCGTCAGGAGCTTTGGCTACACTTTTGCCCTTTGCCCCAGCATCGATGACTTCTATATTTTCAAATACTAACTTCTGATTTTTCTTTTTCATTGGGCAAAAATACTACCTTTGCTTCAAATTTTTAATTTTTTCGATGAGTTTGGGAACAATTTCAAAAGCATCACCCACCACACCATAATCGGCAGATTTAAAGAAAGGAGCATTCTCATCATTATTGATTACCAGTTTAACCTTTGAGGCTTCTACTCCAGCCAAGTGCTGAATAGCACCCAATATCCCGATAGCGATGTACAGATTGGCTGCCACGGGTTTCCCTGTTTGCCCCACGTGTTCGCTATGCGGACGCCAACCAAGGTCAGAAACGGGTTTGGAACAAGCCGTTGCGCCTCCTAAAACTTCCGCAAGTTCTTCAATCATTTTCCAATGCTCAGGTCCTTTTAACCCTCTACCTCCCGAAACCACTATGGAGGCATCTGCAATGGAAATTTTACCTTCAGAGCGCTCAGTACTCTTTACAATTATATTAAAATCGCCTTCAGAAAGAGCAGGGGAGAAGTGCTCTGTTTGCAAGGTTGTTGCAGGATTTTCTTCCACAGGAAAAGCATTGGCAGCCAGGGTAATAATCTTTTTAGGGGTGTTTATTCTTGTCCAAGCATATCCTTTATTTGAAAAAACGCTACGCTTTACGTCGAAATTTTCAGCGCTTTCAGGTAAGGAAATAACATTTGAAAGTAAACCTGCTTGTAACTTCACGGCTAATATTGGGGCTAAATACTTAGCTTGGTTGGAAGAACTCAAGATAACCACCGAAGATTGTTCTTTTTCAGCGGCTTGTTGTAAGGTCAAAGCGTAGGGTTTTGCTGTAAAATTAGCGAGTTTTTGGTCGTTCACTAAAAGCACTTTATCTACTCCGTACTTTTGCAGTGACGTTACATCATTTATATTAAAGGCGATTGCGGTAACTTTCTGATTAAGTGTTGTTGCAAGTGCTTTAGCATAAGAAGCGACTTCAAAGGCACTTTTTTTTAATCTTCCGTTTTCAGTATCAAGATATACAAGTATAGACATAATGTTGTTTTTGGGTTAGATAACTTTGGCTTCGTTATGTAATAAATCTACCAATTGGTCTAAATCATCGGCAGGAATCATTGTTACAGGTTTTTTTGCCGAAGGTTTTTCAAAGGAAATGATTTGTGTTTGATTTTCGAGAGGTTGCCCTTCTAAAACGCTTAAGGGTTTGGTTCGAGCTGTCATTATACTGCGCATATTGGGTATGCGTAGGTCTTTTTCGTGTACTAATCCTTTTTGTCCAGCAATAACCAAAGGCAGTTTTGCCGAAAGAAGGGCTTTTCCGCCTTCAATTTCTTGTTCCAAATCGGCAGAATTATCCTTTATTTCCAGTGAAATACATTTATCAATAAACGGATAATCCAGTAAGGCGGCAATCATTCCTCCTACCATACCTCCGTTATAATCCAAGGATTCTTTTCCTGTAATGATGAGATCATATTGGTTCTCTGATGCCACTTTTGCGATTTGTGAAGCCACAAAGAAACCATCGACGGGGGGAGTATTTATTCGGATAGCATCGTCGGCTCCTATAGCAAGGGCTTTTCTTAGGGTGGGTTCTGTTTCAGCTCCACCCACGTGAATTACCGTTACTTGTGCACCGTGTTTTTCTTTAAGCATAAGGGCTTTGGTGAGTCCAAATTCATCATTAGGATTGATGACGAATTGTACACCAGAGGCATCGAGTTGTTGATTATTTTGAGTAAAATTAATTTTTGAAGTGGTGTCTGGAACATTACTGATACAAACTAATATTTTCATTTTGTGTGTATTTTGAAGTGATTATACGCCTACAAACAGACCTTGCTTAGGCAAGGTAAAAGTCGAAAAAAAAAAAGTAATATGCAACCCTAATTTTTTATCATCAATAAAAGACAACGGATGTTTCTAATATCATTTTGATTTTAAAAGGCTATTTATTAGTGATTTGTGTGCTTTTCTGTCGTTTCATTTGATAGAGAATATTTAATCGAATAAAATTTTTATTTGGGAAAAGCTGTGTGCAATTCAAGAATATATTGTATTTTTGTGGTTTGAAAATCAGAAAAAAAATATCATAGTATATAATGAGAACGATACAATTTAGAGAAGCCATTTGCGAGGCGATGAGTGAAGAAATGCGTCGTGATGAGTCTATTTACTTAATGGGTGAGGAGGTAGCCGAATACAACGGGGCTTATAAAGCCTCAAAAGGAATGTTAGATGAATTTGGTGCTAAACGTGTGATTGACACGCCCATTTCCGAGTTGGGATTTGCAGGTATTTCGGTAGGAGCTGCTATGAACGGAAACCGACCTATTGTTGAATTTATGACTTTCAATTTTTCATTGGTAGGGATTGACCAAATTATCAACAATGCCGCTAAAATGCGTCAAATGTCAGGTGGGCAGTTTAATATTCCTATCGTTTTTAGAGGTCCTACAGCTTCGGCAGGACAATTAGCAGCAACACACTCTCAGGCTTTTGAGAGTTGGTACGCTAATTGCCCAGGTTTGAAAGTAGTTGTACCTTCTAACCCTTACGATGCCAAAGGTTTGCTAAAATCAGCCATTCGAGATAATGACCCTGTCATCTTTATGGAGTCTGAGCAGATGTACGGAGATAAAGGGGAAGTACCTGAAGGAGAATATACTTTGCCTTTAGGAGTAGCTGACATTAAGCGTGAAGGGAAAGATGTTACAATCGTTTCTTTTGGTAAAATTATAAAAGAAGCTTATGCCGCTGCCGATCAGTTGGCTAAAGAAGGCATTGAATGTGAAATTATAGACCTTAGAACGGTACGTCCAATGGATCACGAGGCTATTTTCAAGTCAGTGAGAAAAACCAATCGTTTGGTTATTTTGGAAGAGGCTTGGCCTTTTGGAAGTGTAGCCTCTGAGATTACATATCAAGTACAAGAGAATGTTTTTGATTACTTAGATGCGCCTATTCAACGAATTACTACTGCTGATACACCAGCTCCGTATTCTCCTGAACTGCTCAAAGAATGGTTACCTAATGCCAATGACGTGATAAAGGCTGTTAAAAAGGTAATGTATAAGTAATTCAAATTTTTTCAAATTCTTATTTTTTTATGTGATGGTTTTTGAAGATGTTATTCCTTCTTCAAGAACCATTTCTGTGTTTTTAAAAAACTAAAATTTATGAAAAAAAATATTTTTTTGATATTGTTTCTGTTGCCTTTTTTTACAATTGCACAAACGGTGGTTTCGGGTAAAATTATTGATGAACAAGGAAATCCTGTTTCTTTCGCTAATGTTGTTTTTGTCAATTCTACCATAGGAACGTATTCGGATATTGATGGGAAATTTTCGTTGTATGCTGAAAAAAGGTATCGTGAGGTAGAGGTTTCTTTTGTAGGATTTGCCTCAAAAAAAATTCGATTGGAACAAGCAAATACATCTAATTTAGTGATTATTCTTGCAGAAGGGGAGGAGCTTAGTGAGGTAATTGTGGTGGCAAAACCCAAAAAAGCACTTTCCAAAAAGGAAAATCCAGCATACCCTATACTGCAAGGTATTTGGAAGAACAAAAGTAAAAACGGAATAGAAAATACCCTATCTTATCAGTATAAAAAACATAGTATTACAGAATTAGGAATCAATAATTTGGATACCGTGTTTTTGAAAAGAGCGCTACAGAAAGATTATGATACTATCCGAAAAATACTCTCTGAAAAAAAATACAAAGAGAAATTTACCGTTCCAATGTATTTGAAAGAAAAGATAGAGTTTGTGTACGGAAATAATGAATTAAACAAAACACGTACTGACACCTATGCTGAACGTTCTCAGGGGGTGGTGCAAAATGGTTACGGATTGGAACGCATCGGCAACGCTTTCGATGATTTTAACATCTACGAAAATTCGTATATTATACTGAATCGTCCTTTCATTAGTCCGCTTTCGGAATTTGGCTACGGAGTATATCATTATGTTTTAAATGATTCTATTATCGAAGAAAATAGAAAATTTTACAAAGTGTATTTCTTTCCTAGAGAAGACCAAGATTTGGCTTTGGAGGGAAGTTTTTTGGTAGATAGTAAAAGTTTTATTATCAAAACAATAGAAATGAAAACTACCCCGAAGACCAATGTAAATTTGGTGCGTGATTTATTTTTTCAGAAACATTTCAAAATCATAAACGATAGTGTTTATCTTCCGTATCGTGAAATTAATGAAGGCGATTTTACGGTTTTCAGTAAAGATGATAGCGAAAAAGGAATGTACATTCGGAGAACCACTGAATTTTCCGATGTATTGCTAAACCAACCTAAAGATGCTAATTTTTATGACCAGATAAAGGAGCAGACACGCCGTTTTCAATATGAGAAAGATGAAGACTATTGGAAGAAAAATGAGCTTACTTCAGTCAATTTACTAAAAACTCGCGCTTTGATACAAGAAATAGGTAATAATAAGAGAATTAGGCGAGTGAGTGATGTTGTTGATATTATCGGCTCAGGATATATCCCGATGGGTAAACACTTACAGTTTGGTGCTTTTTGGCAAACCTTGACAACCAATGATGTGGAAGGGCTTCGTATCCGTACTGGTTTTAGAACTTTCAACTCCACTGAAGACCGATTCCGTTCCTATTTCTATGGCGCTTACGGAACAAAAGATAATGATTTCAAATATGGGGTAAGCGCAAAATATTTATTGCTTCACAAACCTCGTATAGTTGTAGGAGCCGCCTATCAGAATGATAATTTGCAATTAGGCGGAGTCATACAGCATAATGATGCCCAGTTGAATTTTGTAAATCCTTCTAATTTTATGCTTTCTCGAGGGAAGAATTACTACTTGACTAAAAATCAGCGCATACAAGGAGTTTTTTCGTATAATCCTCATAAAAATTTAGAACTTTCTTTATTTGGAATATATCAGAATTCACGTCCAGCTGCTCCAGAGCATTTTTCTATTGCCTACCAGAAAACTCCTACTGCTGAGGTGCTTCATCAGTATAGTGATTTTCAATCTGGATTTATTTTTACCTATACCCCCAAGAGAAATGTTTATGGTTTTGGGGTGGAACAGCGTTACGGTACGAAGTTGTATTCCACTTACAGCCTAAAATATACCAGAGGTACGCAAGGAGTAATTAAAAGCCAGTTTGATTACGACAAGGTACAGTTATTGGTAAGTCGTCCTACCCCGATATGGAAGATAGGTACGCTGCGTTCTACACTTAAAGCGGGGAAAATATTTGGAGCAGCACCCCTTACTGTACTTACACCCACTCCTGTTAATCAAGCATATACACTAACGCCTCAAGCATTTGCTTTGCTGGATTATTATGATTTTATTACAGATACTTACATAAACGGATATTTTGAACATCATTTTGACGGATTTATATTTAACCGAATACCTTTTATTAAGAAAGCAGGGTTGCGTAGCTTAGCTTTTGCCCGATTTGCATACGGTACGCTTTCCGATGAAAACAGACTTGCTAATTTCTCTAACATCATAAATTACAACGCCCCTGAACGCCTGTATTGGGAATATGGTTTTGGTATAGAAAATATAGGTGTCGGAAACTTCCGATTTATCCGTGTTGATTTTGTGTGGCGTAATGATTTTAATGACGTAAATGGAGTACGAAATCCTAAATTTGGTATTCGTGTAGGAATATTGCCTACTTTTTAATGATTTAATGATGCTACTATTTATTAGTGTGAACAAAAAAAGCCCTTGAATTTTTTCAAGGGCTTTATTGTATGTATTGTTTTTTAATAATTTACGTATTCTGTAATTTCCAGTCCGTAGCCAGACATTCCTACATAGTTTGAGGGTTTGGAATTGGTAAGTAAGCGTAATTTACTGATATTCAAGTCGTGTAGTATTTGAGAGCCCATTCCAATATCTTTTGTATCATTCTGATTTTCAGATTTTAAAATTGGATTTTTTTCTTGACGTACCTTAATTTCAGTAATTCGTTTGAGCAAATTCTGTGAATATCCCTCTTTGTTGATTACAATAACGGCACCTTTACCTTCATCGTTAATTTTCTTAAAGATTTTTTCCAGCGGATTGTCTTTATGGTTTGCTAAAACTTCCAAAATATCGTTGCTGATAAAAGAAGCGTGAACGCGTGTAAGTACAGGTTCATCGGTTTGCCAACTTCCTTTGGTAAAGGCCAAGTGAATTTGTCCGTTAGTGGTTTGCTCGTAGGCTCTAAGCCTAAACTTGCCATAAGAGGTTTGCAGGTAAAAATCTTCTTTTTTAATAATGAGGCTGTCTTTACGCATTCGGTAGGCAATCAAATCTTCTATGGAAATGATTTTCAAATCAAATTTTTTTGCCACCTCCATCAGTTGCGGAAGTCTTGCCATAGAACCATCTTCATTGAGAATTTCTACCAAAATACCTGCGGGATATAGTCCAGCTAATCGAGCTAAATCTACTGCGGCTTCGGTATGCCCTGTGCGACGTAAAACTCCGCCTTCTTTGGCACGAAGCGGAAAAATATGCCCCGGACGCCCCAAATCGAAGGGCTTGGTTTGAGGGTCAACCAAGGAGAGAATGGTTTTGGCTCTGTCGTGTGTTGAAATTCCAGTAGTGCAGCCTTGTCCTTTTAAGTCCACCGATACGGTAAACTGTGTTTCGTGCAATACGGTATTGTTCTGTACCATCATTGGTAAGTCTAACTCGGCACATCGTTTTTCGGTAAGCGGAGCGCAAACCAGTCCTCGTCCGTGCGTAACCATAAAATTGATCATCTCAGGAGTTGCTTTTTCAGCAGCGGCTACAAAATCGCCTTCATTTTCCCGATTTTCATCATCAACCACAATAATTACTTTTCCTTTTTGAATATCTTCAATAGCTTCTTCAATAGTATTTAGCTGTATTTCTTTTGTTTTATCAATTTGCATATCAAACTTCTTTAATGGTTCGCAAAAGTAATATAAATAAGTAGGAATGTAAAATAGGTTAGTCAGAAATTAACGAGAGTATGGTTTCTAGGGCTTGTTTTTCACTTAAATTATCCATTGTGATGATGTGTGTGGCTTGGCTATAATACGGATTTCTGTCAAAGAGGTGCTTTCGAACAAAGTCAAGCAACTCTTCATTGCCTAGATGAGCGATTAAAGGACGATTTTGCTTTTGAAACTCTAATCTTTCGGCTAAAGTTTGGGGCTGGTATTTTAAGTAAAATACATTTTTTGAAGCCTTTAAGATATTTTGCATATTTGTTCCATAACAAGGCGTACCACCACCTAAGGCTAGTACAAAACTTTTTTCCGAATTTAAAAGTTCGTTTAAATAGGTAATTTCTTGTTTTCGGAAATAAATTTCGCCTTTCTTTTTGAAAATTTCGGTAACGGATTGTCCTTCTTTTTGCTCAATGTAATGGTCTAAATCAATAAAGGGGAGTTTTTTTTGTGTAGATAAAGCCTTTGCTAAGGTTGATTTTCCGCTTCCCATATATCCTAATAAAAAAATCTTCATTTCTAAAATATTGTTTTATAGCTTGTTGATTATTTTTTTTCTTTTAGGTGCAAATTTATATGATTTTTTTGTTGAAAAATAAATAAAAGGTATTATATTTGCACCCGCATTCAGTTAAGGAATGGAGACTTGGTAGCTCAGTTGGTAGAGCACAACACTTTTAATGTTGGGGTCCTGGGTTCGAGCCCCAGCCAGGTCACTTTAAGGTTTTTGAGATTTTTTTAGACTTGGTAGCTCAGTTGGTAGAGCACAACACTTTTAATGTTGGGGTCCTGGGTTCGAGCCCCAGCCAGGTCACAAGAAGTTAAGTTTTTAGGCTTAACTTTTTTTGTATAGCCTTGAATTTTGCCCACGTGGAGAAATTGGTAGACTCGCCATCTTGAGGGGGTGGTGTCTTTACAGACGTGCTGGTTCGAATCCGGTCGTGGGCACAGAATGAAAAATAACTCCTTGTTTAACAAGGAGTTATTTTTTTGTAATTATTTTGAATTTTCAGATTATTGATTTATAACTAAAAATCGAAAATCGAACGGATTCAGTTCTTTAATAAGCATTTCAATAAAGTCATATCCTTCTTCTTGATAGAAAAGTGAAAAATTATTGAAACGTTCCTGTAATGAGCCATTTGGAAAGAGTTCTTCTTGCAATTGAATTACTCGTCGAATCTCGTCTTCGAATTTTCTTTTTTGGGCTTTTAGTAAACGTTTCTCTAACTGATTTAGTCCTTTTAATTGTTTAATTTCTTGAGCTTTAACTGCATTTAAGAAAGTTGTGTCTGTTTTTTCTGCTAATTCATATAAATAGACAAATTGTTTTTGGAGTTGTGTTTTTTGCTTAGTAAAATCAATAGGAAATTCACTCCATTTTTTAGTTATTTTGTTTTGTAAATCATTTCTTTTTAAAAAGAAATCCTTAATTGGAATACCTAATTTATTGATTTTTTTAGTTTGTTTTTGTGTAGTTATTAGTACAGAGTTACGAAGCATCAACATCGGAAAAGAAATTTTTTCTGCCTCGAAAAAGCGTTTCAACTGTAACCAATAAGCAATTTCTCCCCCTCCACCGATATAACACAAATTGGGCAGTATTACTTCTTGATAAAGCGGACGCATAATTACGTTGGGAGAGAATCGTTCAGGGAATTCTTGTAATTCTTTCCTGATTTCCAGCTCTGTAAATTGTAAGTTAGTGTTTAAAACTTCAAAGTGCTTTTCATTATTTACGATTCGGTTTCTTCCATTGGGGGTTAAATAAAACAAGTTGATTTCTCGTGGATTAACTTGTATAGGGTAAGAGGAGTTAATATTTTGTATTTCTTGAACGCTTTGACTTACATTTTTTTGAGCTGTTTTCTCAAAAAGCTCACGTTCCATATAAGGTGCAAATAAATTTTTTAACTCCGAGCAATTGCCGTCAACCACCACCAGTCCATACGTTTTGAAAAGAGAATTTACTAAAAATCGGGTAGCTAAAGCCAATGAAGAATGTTCTAAATAACTTTTTTTGAATAAGCTATTCAGCTCTTCGGCGTATTTACCTAAACCGAACTCTTGTTTTAAAACAGAGTAAACTTTTTCTAGGGATTGTGTGTTGAAATTCCCTGTCATTCCCGTTTGTTTACTATTCCAAACGATTTTTTTATTTTCCAAATGAAAATGATTTATTTCTTCAAAATCGTGGTCTTCTGTTGCTTCCCAATAAACGGGTACAAAGTGATAATCAGGATAAGTTTGTGAGAGAAGTTTAGCCGTGTTAATGGTAGATATTATCTTGTAAATGAAGTACAAAGGACCTGTGAAAAGGCTTAATTGATGTCCTGTAGTAACGGTAAAAGTGTTGCTTTTTGCTAAAAGATTTATATTTTCGAGTACTTCATTTGAGGTCGGAATACCTTGATATTGCTTTTCTAAGGCGCTAACCAAAACTTTACGATGTTCGTTTGAATAATTTTCGTGTTTTTCTTTGATTTGACTTTTAAAATTGTCTAAGGTAGGGAAACGATGATATAAATTTCTCAATGTTTTCTTTTCCAATATGTAATCAGAAATAAATGACGAAAAAAAGCGAATTTCTTCAAAAGGGATATGAGTTGTGGTCATAATAAATCGGCTACTTTTTTGATGACGCCAAAAGTATTAAATAAAAAACAAAATAAAAACATTTCAGAAGTGGTTTCCTGAATGTTAAAAAACAAATTTATTGTTTTAAAAATTTTGCCAGATATAAAAAAAGTTGTAATATTGCCCACCTTTTGTAGGCAGTAAAGAGCAAGAAAGGATTTATAACTAATGTAAAATCTTCTGGATGAAACTTTGCTAAGCTCTTGGGTTTCAGAAAGAATACAAATTTAATAATCAGCAAATGGCTGAACAAAAACAAGTTACTCCTGAGGAGTTTTTAAAAGAATTTAACTGGAGTCGATATCAGGAAGGTATTGACCAAGTAGAAGAAGAGAAACTTAAAGAATTTGAACAATTAGTTGAGACTAACTTTGTTGACACACAAGACAATGAAGTGGTTGAAGGTGTAGTGGTTCACATTACTGACAGAGAGGCGATTATCGATATCAATGCTAAGTCAGAAGGGGTTATTTCTCTTAACGAGTTCCGTTACAACCCAAATTTAAAAGTTGGGGATAAAGTAGAGGTATTAATTGATGTTCGTGAAGATAGAACAGGTCAGTTGGTACTATCTCATCGTAAGGCTCGTACTATAAAAGCGTGGGATCGTGTAAATGCGGCTCACGAAAATGGCGAAATTGTAAATGGTTTCGTGAAATGCAGAACCAAAGGAGGTATGATTGTTGATGTATTCGGTATTGAAGCATTCTTGCCAGGTTCTCAAATTGATGTTAAGCCTATTCGCGACTACGATCAATTTGTGAATAAAACTATGGAATTCAAAGTGGTTAAAATCAATCACGAATTCAAAAATGTGGTGGTATCTCACAAAGCGCTTATTGAGGCGGATATTGAAGAGCAGAAAAAAGAAATCATCGGACAGCTTGAAAAAGGTCAAGTATTGGAAGGTGTGGTTAAAAACATTACTTCATACGGAGTATTCATTGATTTAGGAGGTGTGGACGGACTTATCCACATCACTGATCTTTCTTGGTCAAGAATCAATCATCCGAGCGAAGTGGTAGAATTAGATCAAAAATTGAACGTGGTTATCCTTGATTTCGATGATAATAAATCGCGTATCCAATTAGGATTGAAACAATTACAAAAACATCCTTGGGAAGCTTTAAGCGCTGAATTGAATGTTGGTGATAAAGTAAAAGGAAAAGTAGTTGTAATTGCAGACTATGGTGCGTTCATTGAAGTAGCTGAAGGAGTTGAAGGATTGATTCACGTTTCAGAAATGTCTTGGAGTACACACTTGCGTTCAGCTCAAGATTTCGTAAATATTGGAGATGAAGTTGAGGCGGTTATTCTTACTTTAGATAGAGAAGAGCGTAAAATGTCTTTAGGAATCAAACAATTAACGCCAGATCCTTGGACAGATATTACTGCAAAATATCCAGTAGGTTCAAAACACGTAGGTGTAGTTCGTAACTTTACTAACTTCGGAGTGTTTGTTGAGCTAGAAGAAGGTATTGATGGACTTATCTATATCTCTGACCTGTCTTGGACTAAGAAAATCAAACATCCGTCTGAGTTTGTAAGCGTAGGCGACAAGTTAGATGTTGTTGTTTTAGAGTTAGATGTTGAATCACGTAAGTTGTCATTAGGTCATAAGCAAACTACTGAAAATCCTTGGGATAAGTATGAAGATGCTTTTGCCGTAGGAACTATTCATTCAGGAGAAATCTCTAAAATGGTGGATAAAGGGGCAACTGTTGAGTTCAACGAAGATGTAATAGCTTTTGTTCCTACACGTCACTTAGAGAAAGAAGACGGTAAAAAATTAGGTAAAGGAGATACTGCTGAATTTAAAATTATCGAATTCAACAAAGAATTTAAGCGTGTGGTAGCTTCTCATACAGCAATTTTCAGAGAAGAAGAAGAGAAAATTGTAAAAGAAGCAACTGCTTCAAATTCAACGGTTGAAAAATCAACTTTAGGAGATTTGGACATTCTTCAAGAGTTGAAAGATAAAATGGAAAAAGGGAAGTAATTTAGTTTTTTTCATAATTTTTTGTTTTAATGAGAAAAGGCTGTCGCTGGGAAGCAACGGCCTTTTTGCCTTTTTATGTATAATGATGAAATATACTCGATTAACAAAACAACAACTTGAGGCGCTGCACCACGATTTTGCTCGTTTTTTAGCCGCACAGCAAATCACAGCTGAAGAATGGCAACAAATAAAAGAACAAAAGCCAGAAGTAGCTGAACAGGAGTTAGATATATTTAGTGATTTGGTTTGGGAGAGAAGTCTTCAAAAGGTAAAATTTCTTGAAAAAATAGAACCTCAGTCCATTTTTTGTTTTGAGGTAGAACAAACGCAAATTCAGATGCTATCGGTTAGGGTGATAAACCCAGAGGTTGATTTAACCACCTTAGAAGGAATGCTGTGGCTAACACGTCATTTTAATGATGAATCAGTCCAAATGTATCAAGGCAATAAGGCTTTTTCGCAGGAGCGTAATATGGAGATTTTTGAGCTCATTTTACAAGGAGCGGTTATTTGTGAAGGAGATTTGTTCCGAAGTCTTTCCCAGATGTTGAAACAATAGCTTAAAATTTGTAAAAACGGCAGAATGTACGTGATTTTTCACTACCTTTGGTCGCTTAAAAATGAAAATATGTCAGTAGCAAAAAAAGAATATAAAAGGGTGACTACTAATTCATTGGTTACAATGAAGGCAAGTGGTGAAAAAATTTCGATGCTTACCGCTTACGATTATACTTTGGCAAAAATTATTGATGCCGCTGGAATAGATGTTATTTTGGTAGGCGATTCAGCGAGTAACGTTATGGCAGGGCACGAAACTACCTTACCCATCACCTTGGAACAAATGATTTATCACGCAGCTTCAGTGGTACGTGCGGCTTCAAGGGCGCTGGTGGTAGTAGATTTACCCTTCGGAACTTATCAATCCGATTCGAAACAAGCACTTCGTTCCGCCATCCGAATTATGAAAGAAAGTGGTGGACACGCTCTTAAACTTGAAGGTGGAAAAGAAATAAAAGATAGCGTAAAAAGAATAATCAAAGCGGGAATTCCAGTAATGGGGCATTTGGGGCTCACTCCGCAATCTATTTATAAGTTTGGTACCTACACGGTTCGAGCTAAAGAAGAAGCAGAGGCTCAGAAACTTAAAGAGGACGCTCTTCTGTTACAAAAATTGGGATGTTTTGCTATTGTTTTGGAAAAGGTACCTGCAAAATTAGCTCAAGAAGTAGCCGAAAGTCTTACCATTCCTGTAATTGGAATTGGTGCGGGTAGTGGCGTGGACGGACAAGTATTGGTACTTCACGATATGCTCGGAATGACCCACGAATTTCATCCGCGTTTTTTGAGACGTTATGCCAATTTGTATGAGGAAATTACCTCTTCGGTATCACGCTATGTAGAGGATGTTAAAAACGTAGATTTCCCAAGTAAGGAAGAATCATATTAAAATTATCATAGTTTCAGATTAGGTCTTTTCCTAATTTGAAACTTTTTTAACACTCAACAAAGAGAATGTTTCGACATCAGGGAAAGAACAGAACTGCAAAGAACAATTTACAAATTGCTGTGGTATTGTCGTTTGTAGCGGGGATTGTCAACGTTGTTGGCTTTTTGTTCTTAGGGAAGTTGACAACCAATGTAACTGGACATTTTGCCCTCTTTGTTTATGATGTTTCCATTATGGAATTTTGGAAAGGGACTATTTATTTCTTATACATCTTTTCTTTTTTAATAGGTTCTTTTACTTCTGGGTGGTTGATAGAAACAGCAAATTATTACCAAAAGCATAATATTTTTGTTGCTCCTACCTTAGTGGAGTGTTTTGTGTTATTTAGTGCTTTGATAGTTAATGTTTTAATTTCAGATTTTCCTATAAATATCACGGCCTGTATGTTACTTTTTGCTATGGGAGTACAAAATTCTTTTGTAACTAAAATTTCTAATTCTGTGGTAAGAACTACGCATCTTACGGGACTTTTTACCGATTTAGGTATTGAACTTTCTCAGTGGATTTATTTGAAAAAGACGGATTTAAAAAATCAGCTTAAAGAAGTAAAGTCAAGGATAAAATTACGTTTATTCATCATCGCTTTCTTCTTTTTAGGCGGACTTAGTGGTGGTTTTTTCTTCATAAAGATGCAGATGCAGTTAAAAACGTTACTTATTCCTATTTTGGTTTTGCTTTTAGGATTGTTTTATGATGATTTCCGTTTTGTATATCTGACTAAAAAAAGAAAATATGAAAATAAAGTCAAGTACAGAAAATCTGCAGGTGCTGTATGAAGATAATCATTTGATAGTTATTAACAAACGTGCCGGAGATATTGTTCAAGGAGATAAAACTGGCGATATGCCCTTAAGTGAAATAGTCAAGCAATATCTCAAAGAGAAATATCATAAATCTGGTGAAGTTTTTTTGGGAGTAGTACATCGTTTAGACCGCCCAACCACTGGAATAGTGGTTTTCGCCAAGACCTCTAAAGCACTTTCTCGGCTTAATATGCTTTTTTCTGAAAAAGAATCGGTTACCAAAACCTATTGGGCAATGACCGATAGGGTTCCTATGCCTACAGAAGGAGAATTGCAACACTGGATGACCCGAAACACCGAAAAAAATAAATCGACAGCACACAAAAAGGAGATAAAAAATAGTAAAAGAGCATTGCTAAAATATCGGTTGTTGCTAAAGATGAATAATTATCATTTGATTGAAATTCAGTTGATGACAGGTAGGCATCATCAAATTCGGGCACAATTGGCTGCAGAAGGGTGTACCATTAAAGGTGATTTGAAATATGGCGCTAAGCGCTCTAATTCTGATGGAAGTATTCATTTACACGCTCGGAAGTTGTCTTTTATTCATCCAGTAAAAAAGGAACGCATTGAAATTCAGGCGCCTATTCCTAATGATGTTTTGTGGCAATCCACGTATAACCAGTTAAATGGTGAACTATAATAAAAGGAGTAAAGACCAGCGTATCTTGTTATTTTTTACCTAAAATTGCTAAAATGTTTGTCAGATAAATTTTAAAAGGCTACATTCGTAGATATTATTTTCGTATTGTTTTCAAATGTTGATAGAAAATTGAAAATGATAAGAAAAATATCTTTATTATTTGTAATGCTGGTCGTATTATTTACTCAGTACCAAACAAGAAGCCTTCGAAATAGGGGAATTCAGGAACGTACTGATGGTATGCTTGAAGGAGGGCTAACCCCTTAGGCAGATGATATCGCTAGTGTTTATTAAACTCAGGTAAAATGATAGTCCGTTCATTTATAAATTATTTGTTGATTGAAAAGAAATATTCTCAGCACACGGCGATTGCCTATGAGAAAGACATACGCGCTTTTGAGGAATATTTGTACCAGGGAGTTTTTAGAGAAGAAGGGCTACTTTTGGTAAAAACACAACAGATTAAGTCGTGGATTGCTTTTCTTTCGCAACAACATATCAATTTTAAAACAATCAACAGAAAACTTTCTGCGTTAAAAACCTTTTATGGGTATTTGCAGAAATCGGAACAAATTACAGAAAATCCGTTTCGTAAAATAGTGGCTTTAAAAACACAGAAAAACGTTAAGCTCCCTTTCACTAAGGAAGAAATACAAGAAGTGTTGTCTCAATTTGAAGAAGATGATGATTTTGAAGCTGTACGTAACAGAGCCATCATTGAGCTTTTTTATGGCACAGGAATTCGTCGGTCAGAACTTATGCAGTTAAAGTTACAAGATGTTGATTTTCTAAATCGACAATTAAAAGTATTAGGTAAACGCAATAAAGAACGTATTTTACCGATGCTTCCGCAAGTAATTGATGCACTAAAAAAATATTTAGTAAAAAGGCAGCAAATTGTTAAAACAAATGATATTGAATATTTATTTTTAGTTAAAAGTGGAGAGAAAATATATCCTTCGCTTGTATATAAGATAATAAATACGTACTTTAGTGCTGTAACAACTCGTGTTGATAAAAGTCCGCATATTTTACGCCATTCATTTGCCACTCATATGCTTGATGAGGGAGCTGACTTGAACACGGTTAAAGAATTTTTGGGGCATTCTAGTTTAGCGGCAACTCAGGTTTACACCCATAGTAGTTTAAAGCAACTAAAACAACAATATGCAATGGCTCACCCCAGAGCTAATAAAACAGATGATTTATAAATTATTGTTTAATATATAAAAGATTAGATTATGAAAGTTCACGTACACCCCGTTGATTTTACAGTAGATCAAAAATTAGTAGATTTTATTCAGAAGAAATTAGACAAGTTGGATAATTTTTATGACCGCATCATTGAAGCCGATGTACACTTAAAGTTAGAAAACACTAGCGCTAAAGAAAATAAAATAGTTGAAATAAAGATTCACGTGCCTGGTGAGGTGCTGGTAGTCAAAAAACAATATAAAACTTTTGAAGAAGGGATTGATTCTTCAATTACTCCTTTAGAGCGTATGTTACTTAAGTATAAAGATAAGAAATAAGTTAATTAAATGCAAAAAATTTTGAGGATAAAGTGTTTTTTTATACATTAGCCCCAGTTTTAACAGAAAAAGAGTAAATTAAAAAAGGAAACGTATGAAAAAACACTTTTTAGCCCTAGTGGCAATTACCGCTTTTGGAGTAACTCAAGCACAAGAATACAACAAATGGACAGTAGAGTTAGGAGGCGGAGTAAACAAGCCTGTTGCCGAGATGTCAGCAGGATACGCTACATCAACGCCAAGTTTTTGGACTGCTGACTTGGGCGTTCGTTATATGTTCAATAATAAGTTTGGTCTTCGTTTAGGAGGAGGTTATGATAATTTCCAAGGAGGTGACAATAGCCGTAAGTTTGATTCTAATCTTTGGAACATCAATTTACAAGCTGTTGCTAACATAGGACGTGCTTTAAGCTTTGAAACTTGGACAAGTGATTTAGGATTGTTAGCTCACGCAGGTGTTGGGTATGGTCAATTAAGAAGCGATGCTTTTTCAAGTGCTGATCAAGTGGCTTTTGGAGTGGCAGGATTGACTCCTCAATTGCGTATCTCTAACCGAGTAACCTTGTTTGGTGATGCTTCTGTGTATTTGAATGCAAGACAACAAAATACTTTTGATGGTTTTTCAAGAACATCTCGAAGAGGTATTCAAGGAGTTAAGTTTACTGGAACAATCGGTTTGAGCATCGCTCTTGGTAAGCACGGTAAACACGCTGATTGGTATTCGGAAGAGAGCAAAGTGAAAGATATCCAAGAACAAATTGCTGGTATTGAGAATAACTTATCAGACTTGAAAGATCAAGTTGCTGCTAAACAAAACAAAATGAACGATGCTAATGGAAATAATGTTCCTGATGAAATCGAAAACTACTTGAATGATAACTTTGCTAAGAATGGACAGGTTTCTACTGCGATGACATCGAAAGACATTGCTAGTGATTTGATTAAAAAGGGTTACATTAGTGTTTATTTTGATTTTAATTCATCTCAACCTCAAATTTCTTCTACTTGGGCGGCTGATTTTATCTCTAAATATTTGACAGAGAATAAAGGTGCATCTGTACACATTGTAGGATATGCTGATGAATTAGGAGGAGTAAACTATAATCAATCGCTTTCATTGAGTAGAGCAGAAGCAGTTAAACGCTTGTTAATTGATACAGGAATTGATGCCTCTAGAATTACTACTGAAGGTAGAGGAGAGGATACTTCTGTAAACAAGAAATCTCCAAGAGCACGTCAAATTGCACGTAGAGCTACTTTTGAATTGAAATAGTTTTTTAGAAAAACATAGCACTAAAAAGGAGGGTTGTTTTCTGATAACTCTCCTTTTTTCATAGATGATAAATAGCATTATAAAAATTGGCTGTAAAAATTTTGTAATGATATTTTGATTTAATAATTAAACATTAAGGATATCGTATTTATTACATCTTATAAAACATAGAAACAGACAAAGATTTTGCATTAAAGAATAATACTAAAAATGGTTTTATAATCTAAATTTGTTAATAAAATAGTTAAAATTCTTTTCGTTTTCTTTATTATTGGTTAATCTTAGTGATGATTTGAAGAAAATCATATATATTTGCAGAAAAATAAAAAATATTAAATATGAAAAAAATTACAATTTTATTGTTTACCATTCTATTGGTGAGTTGTGGTACTGGAGCTAAAATTTCAAAACCAAAAGAAACACGTGTGGCTAACAAAAGTATCAAAGGCGAGTGGACTCTTGCCTCAGTAACCTACAATCAAACAGGTAAATATGATGTGACTTTACTTAATGATACTTCAAAAGAATGTTTTGAAGGAAGTGTTTGGAAGTTCGTTCCCAACAACTATCGGGGGACATACACCATTATGAAAAGTGATTGTTCGGTAGGGCAGCGCAATTTTATTTTTACGGTACAAGAGGTAGATAGCAAAACAGGTTACTATGATTTTATGCTAAAACCTACTGATGAGAAGTATCAATCAGAAACTAATCAAGGAATACGTTTCCAATTGGCATATCTATCGGATAATCAAATGACTTGGGAGCAAACTCTTCGCGTAGATGGTAAACCTTTTGTAATTTCAATGAATTTTGTAAAATAATATAAACCAAAAAATATGAAAAAAATAAGTATAATTTTGTTGTCAGCGCTAATCTTGGTGAGTTGTGACACTTACAATAATTCTAATAAAACGCAACGCGGTGCCGCTATTGGGATTGCTGGTGGTGCTTTGTTAGGTGCTATTTTAGGTAATAATATGGGTGAAGGCGGAAATAGCGAAGTGGGCGCTGTTTTAGGGGCCGCTATCGGAGGAGCTGCTGGTTCAATTATTGGAAATCAAATGGATAAGCAGGCCAAGAAAATTGAAGAAGAAATACCTGGTGCAGAAGTTAAGCGAGTAGATGAGGGAATTATTGTTACATTTGATGAAAATAGCGGAGTATATTTTGACACTAACAAATCAGAAGTCAATGCACCTTCACAAGAAATTTTGAATAAATTGGTGGGGGTTCTTAATGAATATCCGCAAACCAATGTGGTTATCGTTGGGCATACCGATAGTACAGGGAGCAACAAGTATAATATGACGCTTTCCGAAAAAAGGGCTAAATCAGTAACTAACTTTTTTATAAGTAAGGGATTACAACAACAACGTTTTACTACACAGTGGTTTGGAGAAGAAAAACCTGAGTACGACAATGCAACTCCAGAAGGAAGAGCCAAAAATCGTCGTGTAAATGTGGTTATTGTTCCGAATGAACAAATGAAAGCCGAAGCTGAGGCACAAGCCAAACAATAAAAAACAAATTTAATAAAAAAGAGGGATTTTTTAATCCCTCTTTTTTATTCTTGTATGATTTTTAGTCTTGCAAAACGGAGTAATAATTTTTTGATACCTCCCGTTTCAAAAATAATCTCGGCTTTACGGTCGTTACCTGCGCCTTCTAAAGTTTTAATTATTCCTTTGCCGAAACGTTCGTGCATTATGGTCATTCCAATACTTAAAGTATTGTTGTTTGAAACATCATCGGGAATAGTGCTTTCTCCTTCGGGCTTCAAACGGCGTAACTTTCTCAATTGTACCTCTGAAGGCTCTGAATTTGACGGGGGTATAGAGTTGATGGGTTTCTGTAACCTAAGTTTACTTTTGTCAACTTCCCCAAAAATATCTTTGTTGATTAAGGGTTTATAACGATAATTCGGATTTTGAAGCATTGGAGTTAAGAATTCCAAATATTGACTATCAATTTCTTCAATAAATCTGCTAGGCTCTGTGTCGATGAGCTTTCCCCAGCGGTAACGGTTTTCGGCATAGGTTAAATACGCTTGTTTTTCGGCACGGGTTAGTGCTACGTAAAACAGGCGACGTTCTTCTTCTAATTCGGCTCGGGTATTGATGCTCATTGCCGAGGGGAACAAATCTTCTTCCATTCCTACTATATATACGTAAGGAAATTCTAATCCTTTTGCCAAATGAATGGTCATTAATGCCACACGATCATCATCTTCTACAGCTTTATCCATATCGGTAGCTAAGGAAACATCTTCCAGATATTCGGTTAGGCTTCCTGTACTTTCGGCAACTTCTTCTTGACCTTGTACAAAATCTTTGATACCATTAAGCATCTCTTCAACGTTTTCCATTTTAGCGATTCCTTCAGGGGTTCCGTCCTTTTTGAATTCAAGTAATAAGCCTGTTTTTCGAGCTACTTGTTCGGCTACTGAAAAGGCATCGGTTTGTGTGCTTAGTAGTTGAAAATTTTGAATCATCGTTACAAAATCCAATAACTTGCGCTTGGTGGAATTGTTGATATGTGAGTCAGTAATATGTTCGATTTTACTCATTACCTCAAAAATAGAGCGTTTGTAATGATTCGCCATAAGTGTAAGGCGTTCTATGGTTGTTTTTCCGATACCCCGTGCTGGAAAATTGATGATACGGATTAGCGCTTCTTCATCGTTCGGATTGACAATTAGGCGTAAGTAAGCCAACACGTCTTTTATCTCTTTTCGTTGGTAGAAAGACAACCCTCCAAATATCTTGTAGGGAATATCTCGTCTTCTTAAAGCATCTTCTATGGAGCGTGACTGCGAATTGGTACGATAAAGTACGGCAAAATGTCCGTTAGGGAGTTGATGTTGCATCTTATTTTCAAAAATGGAACTCGCTACAAAACGTCCTTCATCGGCATCAGTAAGGCTACGATGTACTTTTATGCGTTCGCCTGAGTCATTGGCAGTCCAAACTACTTTATCCAATCGGGTTTTGTTGTGTTCAATAATGGAATTTGCTGCTTCTACAATGTTTTTGGTGGAGCGATAGTTTTGTTCCAAACGATATACCTTTACGTTATTGTAATCTTTTTGAAAATTGAAGATATTATTGATATTTGCCCCACGGAAGGCGTAAATGCTTTGTGCATCATCACCCACAACGCAAATGTTTTGGAACTTATCAGCAAGTGCCTTTACGATAAGATATTGCGAGTGATTGGTGTCTTGATACTCATCTACTAAAATATATCGGAAACGATTTTGATATTTTGATAATACATCAGGGAAAAGGGTTAGTAGCTCGTTGGTTTTCAGTAATAAATCATCAAAATCCATAGCTCCCGATTTGAAACAACGTTCCACATAATTTTTATAAATATCACCCGTACGCGGACGTTTTGCCATAGCATCGGCTTCTTGCAATTCAGGATTGTTGAAATAGGCACGCACAGTTATGAGGCTATTTTTGTAAGAGGAAATACGCGAATGTATTTTTTTGTGATTGTAAATGTCTTTGTCCAGCCCCATTTCTTTAATGATAGCACCGATAAGCCTTTGAGAATCTTGCGTATCATAAATGGTGAAATTTTGCGGATAGCCCAATTTATCGGCTTCAATACGTAAAATTTTAGCGAATATGGAGTGAAAAGTGCCCATCCATAAATTTTTAGCTTCACTGCCACCTACAATTTCCGCAATACGCTTTTTCATTTCGTTTGCAGCTTTGTTGGTGAAGGTGAGTGCCAAAATGTTGAAAGCATCAACTCCCAAGTGCATCAAGTTTGCAATCCGATAAGTTAAAACACGAGTCTTCCCTGAACCTGCCCCAGCGATAACCATCATTGGACCATCTTTTTGAAGTACAGGAGCTTGTTGCGCTTCGTTTAATAGTGATAAATACGTTTCCATTTGAAAATAATTCGGAGGTAAAAATACAAATAAAAAATATTACCGCCGATGAAATATTTTGATAGGAATCATTTTTTTGACTTTTAGAACATTATTTAAGCTAACCCAAATGCTAAAAGGAAGCGCTTAAAAAATCAAAATAAATGTCAAACATATCAATTAAAAATATTATTTTTGTTGCCACACAAAAAGCAAAAAATTAAAAGTATGGATTTACAAGGACGCATAAAACTCATCACTGCAGTGCAAACCTTTGGTAACAATGGTTTTCAAAAGCGTGAAATTGTGATAACTACAGAGGAGCAATACCCGCAACACGTTGTTTTTGAGTTTACTCAAGACAAATGTGCCTTATTGGATAATTATAGAATTGGGCAATTGGTCAAGATAAGTTTCAACGTACGTGGTCGTGAATGGATAAATCCGCAAGGAGAAGCTAAGTATTTTAACTCGTTGCAAGGTTGGCGCATTGAAAATATGGAAGTAGCTCAAAATCAGAATATGGGTATGCAAACACCGCCACCTATTCCACCCGCGCCTCCAGCAGATGCTTTCGAGCCTACTAATAATTATGGGAATAACGACTTTGACGATTTGCCTTTTTAAGTAATATTGAAAATTCTATATGAAAATATGCCTCTCCCTCCTGCTGAAATGGCTTCAGTAGAAGGGATTGTTGCTTTAGGTGGGGAACTTTCCACTGAGCGACTCATAGAGGCTTATCGTAAAGGTATTTTTCCTTGGTTTAATGCCAATGACCCTATAATATGGTGGTCACCTAATCCACGAATGGTACTTTTTCCTGAGCGTCTTCATATTTCTAAAAATATGCAGAAACATTTACGGAAAAAGCCTTTTGATGTTACTTACAATCAATGTTTTGAGCAAGTTATTAAGCAATGTGCTTCCGTAAAGCGAAGGGGACAAGATGACACTTGGATTTTACCTCAAATGATATCGGCTTACATTGCACTACATCATCTAGGGCACGCACATTCGGTTGAGGTTTGGCAGCAAAATAAATTGGTAGGTGGGCTTTATGGGGTTACTTTAAACCAGGTATTTTGTGGTGAAAGTATGTTTAGCTTAAAAAGTAATGCTTCTCAATACGGATTTATCACCTTTATTAAAGACCATCCGAATATTAAACTAATAGATTGTCAAGTATATACTGAGTATTTAGCAAGTATGGGGGCTGAAGAAATTCCTCGTAGTACTTTTTTGAATCTTCTTGAGAAATATTCCTAAAAGAGAAGTATATAGCAATTGATTTTGTTTTGTATCTTTGCGTGAGAATTATTAAAAGGATATAATGATGCAAGATATTGTAAAACAGAGCTTAACAAAAGCAATCGCTTACAGTGATTATCGTGACTTATCTGCTAATTTGGTTGCAGAAAAAAAAACAAGCGGACCTGTTCCTAATGATGAAAATTTGGCTAAGTACACAGCTATGAACGAGCAGCGTAGCAAACGTTTGGATAAAACCATAAAAATTTCACAAGAAAAGGCTCAATTCTTTCAAACATTTGACAAAAAAATTACCTTTTTAGCCATTACTGAATTCTGGTGCGGAGATGCAGCACAAAGCCTTCCTGTGGTAAATAAAATTGCTGAGCTTAATGAAAAATTTACTTTCAAATTGGTATTCCGAGATGAAAATGAGGCTTTAATGAATTTATTTTTGACTAATGGAGGAAAGGCAATTCCGATAGTTGTATTTTTAGATGAAGCCGGTAATGTATTGGTACACTGGGGTTCTCGCCCTTCCGTGGCTACTCAAATGGTAGAAGATTTTAAAGCAGAACACGGTTCATTAACAGCTGAGTTTAAGGAAGATTTACAAAAATGGTATAATCAAGACAAAGGAAATACTTTGGTGGATGATTTTATCCATATTTTGAAGAAAATATGATTTTCTTGAGTTAAAACAGTGTGTTGTAAAAAATTAAAAATGTCAAAAAAGCATTATTGGTTGTGGTGCAAAAAGTATGATGGTAACTTTTAATGTTAAGCTGAGCGAAGTAGAAGTCTTAGTTAATTAAGTTTTGTTCACATACCTGTTTTTCTCGCCTTGACAGAAACGGTTTTTTAGTTGTTTATACTTTTATATCACTTTCGATGGTGTATTTTTCAAAAAATAAAGCAGATGATACAGGTTGGCGAAGCAATTGTTTCGGAGGAAATTCTTGATAATGAGTTTGTATGTAATTTGAATGCTTGTAAAGGCGCTTGTTGTATTGAGGGAGATGCAGGAGCTCCTATTGAAGCTAACGAACTTCAAATAATGGAGTCGGTTTACCCTAGTGTAGCTCCTTATCTCACAGAATCCGGTAGAAAAGCTATTGAGCAACAAGGAGTTTACATAAAAGGAGAAGATGGAGATTGGGAAACACCTTTGATAGATGGAGGCGAGTGTGCCTACGTCATTCGCAATGAGCAAGGTTGGGCGTTATGTGGCATTGAAAAGGCGTATAATGCGGGTGATATTTCGTGGAAAAAACCCATTTCTTGTCACTTGTATCCTATTCGTTTACAGCAATATACTTCGTTTACAGCAGTAAATTATAACCGATGGCATATTTGTAGCGATGCTTGTACTTTGGGTAAGGAACTTCAAGTGCCTGTTTATAAATTTGTGAAAGAGGCGCTTATCCGTAAGTTTGGCAAAGAATGGTATGCTGAATTGGAAACGGTAGCCGATTTACTTAATAAAGAACATATAAAAAAAGGGAAGTAAAACTTCCCTTTTGTATTTTAGAATTTGTAAGTGATACCTATTTTTCCGCCAGAACCAGTGGCTCCTGATGCTCCTGCTAGGCCAAATTCTAAATTTACTCCGAAGGTATTGCTAAAAAAGTAGCGTCCACCAGTTTGCAATCCCCAGCCTAACCCAGAATCGTAAGCCCAGCTTCCTGAATAACTTCCACCAGAAACATTGCTTGTCCAATTATAGTAGGTTAAGTTTACTCCAGCATAAAAATCAAATTCGTTGGGTAAATTTAACAATCGATTGAAGTGGTAATTTCCATTGGCGCCAATCCCTAAACCATTGTAAGTGACTTTTGTTTCGTGATAACGCTTTGAATCAGTTCTGAAAGAAATTTCACCGCCTATGGTAATGTCATCGGCAATGCCGTAATCCAAGCCCACATAAACAGGAATTCCCCAACTGGAAAAACCAAATCCCGCATTTAACTGAGTAGCTCCTTTCTCTAAAGTACCTTGTGCTGAGGCTACTGTAATTGTGGCTAAAAAGCCGAAAAATAAAATAATTTTTTTCATTTGATTATTGAATTAGTTATTATTTTAGCAAAAATAAAAAATTAAAGAGAGATATATGTTAATGAAAACATATCAAATTCCTAAAAATCTACAACAAGGAGATGTCATAGGGATACTTTCCACCGCCCGAAAGATTACCGTTGATGAGCTTAATCCAGCTATTAAATGGATTGAAAAACAAGGATTTAATGCTGTTTTAGGGCGTACACTCACATTGACTGATGGGCAATTTGCAGGTACTGCTGAGCAACGAGCTGAAGATTTTCAAAGAATGTTAGAAAAAACCAATATAAAAGCTATTTGGTGTGCCAGAGGTGGATATGGCACCGCACAAATACTTGATCAGATTGACTTTTCCCCTTTGAGAAAAAATCCGAAGTGGGTTATTGGCTATTCTGATGTTACTGCCTTACATAGCCACATACACAATATAGGGTTGGCTACCCTCCACGCTACAATGCCCATCAATATTTTGGAAAATACGCCACAAGCATTATCTTCTTTGCTTAACGTACTTTGCGGTCAACCCAATCATTATCAATGGGAAGATACCCAATCCACGCATACTAAACAAGAATTGGAAGGTATTGTTGTGGGAGGGAATTTATCCGTATTATATAGTTTATTAGGTTCTCCTTCGGATATTGATACTAACGGAAAAATTTTACTTTTGGAAGATTTGGATGAATATCTGTATCATATTGATAGAATGATGCTCAATTTGAAACGTAATGGGAAGTTAAAAAAACTAAAAGCACTATTGGTAGGGAGTTTTACCAAAATGCACGACAATGCTTGTCCGTACGGAAAAACAGTTGCCGAAATTATCTTGGAAAATACTAAGGATTATGATTTTCCTATTGTTTTTGATGTACCTTCAGGACATATTCACGATAATCGTGCTTTCATTTTAGGTAAAAAGATAAAACTTTGCACCGATGGAAAAGACTGCCAAATACTAATGTAGTGTATTGATATACAGAATATAACACTATCATAATTTTTAAAAAAAATCATAAAAAACACGGCTTAAAAGCCGTGTTTTTGGTTTAGTATAAGGAAGATTCTTAAAATCAATATCTTTTTTAAATTAGAGCGTCAGAAGAGCTAATTTTTGTGGGTTACGCCAAAATTTTCGATTTCGGATTTGATTTTTTGAGCTAATTCATCTGCTTGTTTTTGAGTTTTTGCCTCTGTATAGATGCGGATAATAGGTTCAGTATTTGATTTTCTTAAATGTACCCAACTGTCTGCAAAATCAATCTTTACTCCGTCAATGGTATTTACGTTTTCATTACTATATTTTTCTGCCATTTGTATCAAAATAGCATCAACATTTACCTCAGGAGTAAGCTCAATTTTGTTTTTGCTCATAAAATAGGCAGGGTAACTCTCTCGGAGTTCTTTTACTGAAGACACATTTCGGGTAGCCAATAGTGATAAGAACAAGGCTACGCCCACAAGTGCATCACGTCCGTAATGGAGCTCAGGATAGATAATTCCTCCGTTGCCTTCTCCTCCAATGATGACTTGATGTTTTTTCATTATTTCTACCACATTCACTTCGCCTACAGCCGATGCAAAATAATTTGCTCCGCGTTTTTCTGTGATGTCTCGTAAGGCACGTGAGGAAGATAAATTTGAGGCCGTGTTACCAGAGGTTTTTCCTAGCACATAGTCGGCACAAGCCACCAAAGTATATTCCTCTCCAAACATTTCGCCATCTTCACAAATGAGAGCCAATCGGTCAACATCGGGGTCTACCACAATACCGAAATCGGCCTTTTCCTCAACTACTTTTTGAGAAATATCCGAAAGGTGTTCCTTTAGAGGTTCTGGGTTGTGTGGGAAATGCCCATTAGGCTCGCAGTACAATTTTATTATGTTTACGCCTAATTTTTCCAAAAGTTGCGGAATGGCAATTCCTCCTGTGGAATTTACAGCATCAACGACTACTTTGAATTTACGTTTTTTTATGGCTTCAAGGTCTAAAATAGGAAGCTCTAAAACGGCTTGGATATGTTTTTCAATATACGAATCGTCTTTTTGAATTTTGCCTAAATGATCTACTTCAGCGAAGTTAAAGTCATTGGCTTCAGCTATTTTTAGTATTTTTTCTCCTTCTTTTCCGCTTAAAAACTCACCTTTTTCATTTAATAGTTTTAAAGCATTCCATTGTTTAGGATTGTGACTGGCGGTTAAAATGATTCCACCATTGGCTTTTTCCATAGGAACGGCAACCTCTACCGTTGGGGTGGTACTTAGCCCGAGGTCTATTACGTCGATTCCCAATCCTACTAAGGTATAAGTAACCAAATTTTGAATCATTTCCCCTGAAAGACGTGCATCACGCCCAACAACCACTTTAATTTTTTCTTGATTCGATTGTGACTTGAGCCAAGTGCCATAAGCGGCAGCGAATTTTACGGCATCAATGGGGGTCAGATTTTGCTCAGGGACACCACCTATGGTGCCTCTAATACCTGATATTGATTTAATTAAAGTCATATTTAATATGTTTTTATTTGTTATTGTTGTTTTTAAAAATAATTGTTACTTGGTCTAAATACGTAATTCCCATTAGGGTAGATGCACCACCAACGGTTTTCAGATTACTTTTGTATAGGGCTAATTCTAAAAGTCCGTTACTATTGAAAAGCATCAACTTTTCACCATCCATATTTTTTCTTTGATGCTTAGGGAGATTGTAATTAACAATACTTGCATAGCTTTTTTGTATATTTTCGAGTTTGTAGCTACTAAAAATAGCTTCAAATTTTCGTCCTTGTCCTACCTCATTGAAAAGTGTTTGTGTAATGTTACTAACTACATTTCCGTAGTGGTCGATATAGATAACTTTACCATAGATTGCCGATTTATCTGCTGCAATTTCAGGAACATAATGCTTCATTCGGAAGTGATTTTCTGTTTTTTTTCCTATTTTATCTAAAGGAGTTTTTGCATAGATTTTTGAAATGATTTTCGGAAAATCGTAAAGTACAGAAAAACAATTGTTAATAGGGCTTGTCTCTAATTGGTAAATAACGGCATCGGAATCTTCTCCACTTAGCAGGTGGAAAATTCCAGTGTCAGCACCTATAAAAAAATGTCCATTTAATTGCATTACAAGATGTTTTTTATCGGGGGTCGGTTCTGCATCAACCCCAATAAGATGAATACTCCCTTTAGGAAAATGCGGATAAGCACTTTTTAAAATGTAGGCTGTTTGTAAAATATCGAAAGGTGTAATCAGGTGTGAAATATCAACAATACGAGCTTCGGGAATCAGCCGATAAAGTGCTCCTTTTAGTGCGCCCACCGAAAAATCCCGCTCTCCAAAATCGGTTGTAAGGGTGATAATGCTCATTGTTGATTTTGATTTTTGTAAAAACTATGCCAAAGGTAACAAAAAATATGGTATCCGATTATGATTTAGTTACAGATTTTGGAATAAAAAAACAGCTCAAAGAATAACATTGAGCTGTCTGTAATTTGATAGTAATCTACATACCTATTTTTAATGTAATAGTATTGTTTTTACTGATTCATCGTGATTAAAAATTCTTCATTATTTTTGGTTTGTTTGATGCGGTTTTCCATAAATTCCATAGCCTCTACAGGATTCATATCGGCTAAATATTTGCGCATTATCCACATCCGTTGTAATGTTTTTTCATCAAGAAGTAAATCATCACGACGAGTAGAAGAAGAAATTAGGTCAATAGCAGGGAAAATACGACGATTGGCAATACGCCTGTCAAGCTGCAATTCCATATTTCCAGTTCCTTTGAATTCTTCAAAAATCACTTCATCCATTTTTGAACCTGTTTCGGTTAGCGCTGTAGCAATGATGGTTAATGAACCTCCGTTTTCAATATTTCGAGCGGCTCCAAAGAAGCGTTTGGGCTTGTGTAGTGCGTTAGCATCAACCCCACCAGTGAGCACTTTCCCAGAGGCAGGTTGTACCGTATTGTAAGCTCGAGCCAATCGTGTGATAGAGTCCAACAGAATTACCACATCGTGTCCGCATTCTACCAGTCTTTTTGCTTTTTCCAACACAATGTTGGCAATACGTACGTGTTCGGAGGCTTCTTTGTCGAAAGTGGAAGCAATGATTTCTCCCCTTACGCTACGCTGCATATCGGTAACTTCTTCAGGACGTTCGTCAATGAGTAACACCATAAGGTAAACTTCGGGGTGATTTCGTGATATGGCATTGGCAATATCTTTCAATAGCATTGTTTTTCCCGTTTTGGGTTGGGCAACAATCATACCTCGTTGTCCCTTGCCAATGGGTGAAAATAGGTCAATGATTCGGGTGGATATGGTGCTATTTTGTTCGGCTAACTTGAATTTTTCGTTAGGGAAAAGCGGTGTTAGGTGCTCAAAGGAAACTCGGTCACGAACAATTTGTGGGTCGTGTCCGTTGATTTTGATGACTTTAATTAAAGGGAAATATTTTTCCCCTTCTTTAGGTGGGCGAACAGTACCTAAGACCGTGTCACCAGTATGTAGCCCAAAAAGTCGGATTTGAGATTGCGAAACATAGATATCATCAGGCGAGCTCAAGTAGTTGTAATCCGAGGAGCGTAAAAAACCATATCCGTCTTGCATAATATCCAAAACACCTTCACATTCTACGATGCTATCGAATTCAAAATCAGGCGAACGATAACGATTTTTCTTTTCTTTGTCGAAGTTCTCTGTTTGATTTTGTGTGTTAGATGTGTTGTTATTGGAGTTGTTCTTTCCGTTATTTTTTCCTTGAAAATTTTTCTTTTGGAATTTTTTATTGGTTTTGTTATCCTTATTTTCTTTATTCTCCTTTTGAGGATTATCATTAAAAGGTTTATTTTCAGGTTCTTTGTTTTCTATTTTTTCCGTGTTTTCCGAAGGATTTACATTTTTGGTTGTTTCTTTTTGAGAATTTACAACCGTTGGAGTAGGGAGGGGTGTCTCGGTAATTTTTTTAGGTTTTCGCCCGCGTTTGGGTTTTTCCAAGTGTTCATCTGTTTTTGTTAGGGTTTTGTTTTCCTCGGTTTTCTTTTCAAAATTTTCTCGTTTTTTTGGAGCTTTACCAGGAGGTTGAGCTTCTGAATTTTTTTCAGAAGTTGTAGGAGTAACCGCTTTGTTTTCTGTTTTTAATGTATCAGGATTTGCTGCCTGATGATCTAAGATTTGATAGATTAAGTCCAATTTGTTAAAACTTCGGAATTTCGAAATCTTCATTTTTTGTGCGATTTCCTGTAATTCAGAAAGTCGCATTGATTTGAGGTCAATAATTTCAAACATTTAATAAATAATGATGTTGTTAGTTTTTAGGATGCTTTAGCCTACGAAGTTGGTTATGAACAAGTTTTGCCTATATTGAAGTAACAAAACAACTCCCAGAACAAGAACATTGGGAATAATTGACTAAAGCGCGATGCAATATTACAAATTTTTCTGTGAAAAACATACTTTTAGCTTAATTTTTTATTTCGAGGCGGATAAACTCCCTGTTTTATGGCTCCATTTTTAAGTCATAATTTAACTATTTGTATAACTATATTGATTTTTATGGAGCTGAATTGAAAATCTTAAAAAGATTAAAATAGTTAAACCGAGTTTTTGGATAAGAAAACAAATAACAGAAGAATACTTACACTTGTATTCTTCTGTTGTTTATATTACATATGATATGCTTTTTAGTGTGTAAAAAGCATTTCGCGGTATTTAGTGAGTGTCCAAAGCTCATCATCTACCATAATTTCAAGTTTATCGCAATGATAACGAATTTCATCAAAATAAGGTTTTACCTCGTGGCAATATGCCGTAGCTAAATCGTGGGCGGACTCCAATTTATTAGCTTTTTTACGAGCTTCAATCATTTGATTTATTTTGCTGTGAATCAATTTTATATGTTTTGAAATACGTTTGATTAAATCGATTTGCTCGGCGGCTACTTCTTCGTAATTTTCACCGAAAATCTCTTTAAGTCCCTTTACATTTTCAATAAGTGTATTTTGGTATTTCACAGCTGTTGGAACTACGTGATTTCGAGCAATATCTCCTAATAATCGTCCTTCAATTTGAATATTTTTAGCGTATTCTTCTAACTCAATTTCGTATCGAGCTTGAATTTCTACGCGGGTCATAACCCCTAACTCCTCAAATAAATCAATTGCTTTTTTAGATATATTCGCTTTAAGAGCTTCTGGAGTAGTTTTATTGTTGCTTAATCCGCGTTTTTCGGCTTCTTTTTCCCAAGCCTCACTATATCCGTCGCCTTCAAAACGAATTTTTTTCGAGGTTTTGATATATTCACGAAGTACATTGAAAATGGCTTCATCTTTTTTAAAGTTCTTTTCTTCGATTAAAACATCAACTTCCTTTTTAAATTCGATGAGTTGTTTTGCCATAATGGTATTAAGTACCGTCATAGGTTTGCCGCAATTTGCTTTTGAACCTACGGCTCTGAACTCGAATTTATTACCTGTAAATGCGAAAGATGAGGTTCGGTTTCTGTCAGTATTATCTAAAAGCACATCGGGTATTTTTCCAACTACATTGAGTTTTAAATCGGTTTTTTCCTCTGGAGATAGTTTTCCGTGCGAAACACCTTCCAATTCGTCCAATACCTTAGTCAATTGCTCACCGATGAATACGGAAACAATGGCTGGTGGTGCTTCGTGTGCCCCTAAACGATGGTCGTTACTTGCTGAAGCTACCGAAGCCCTAAGCAATTCTTCGTATTCGGCTACGGCTTTTATCGCACAGATGAAAAAAGTTAAAAATTGTAGGTTTTTCATTGGGGTTTTGCCTGGTGCAAGTAGGTTTACGCCCGTATCGGTTGCCAGTGACCAGTTATTGTGCTTACCCGAGCCGTTAATTCCTGCGAAGGGTTTTTCGTGGAAGAGTACTACAAATTCGTGCCGTTCAGCAACTTTATTCATAATGTCCATCAACAATGAGTTTTGGTCAACGGCAAGGTTGGTTTCCTCAAAAATAGGAGCCAATTCAAACTGATTGGGTGCTACCTCGTTATGGCGTGTCTTTACGGGTATTCCTAAAAGTAAACATTCTTGTTCTAAGTCACGCATATAGCTAAGTACTCTTCCTGGTATTGAGCCAAAATAGTGGTCATCAAGCTGTTGCCCTTTGGCAGGGGCGTGACCGAGTAGGGTTCTTCCGGCGAGCATCAAGTCGGGTCGAGTACTTGCTAAGGCTCTGTCAATCAAGAAATATTCTTGTTCCCAGCCTAAGGTGGCGGTGACTTTTGTAACGTTTTTATCAAAATATTTAGCCACCTCGGTTGCTGCTTGGTCAATGGCTTGTAATGCTTTAAGTAGCGGAGTTTTATTGTCGAGAGCTTCTCCGGTGTAGGATATAAATATGGTAGGGATACAAAGCGCTGTTCCGCAAATGAAGGCAGGAGAGGTGGGGTCCCAAGCGGTATAACCTCGAGCTTCAAAGGTGTTTCGGATACCTCCATTGGGGAAACTTGAAGCGTCGGGCTCTTGTTGTACCAATTGTCCGCCACCGAATTTTTCAATGGCTCTGCTTCTACCTGTGGGGTCGAAAAAAGCATCGTGCTTTTCTGCCGTTGTACCTGTTAGGGGTTGAAACCAATGGGTGTAATGTGTAGCACCTTTTGAAATAGCCCAATCGCGCATAGCAGCCGCTACTTGGTCGGCTACTTTTCGGTCGATTTTAGTTCCGTAACGGATAGCGTTCATTACACTATTGAAAGCTTCATCGGTCATAAACTGACGCATTGCTTCTTCGTTAAAAACATTTTTGCCAAATAGTTCGGAGCGACGTCCTTTCTCAGTAATTACTACGGGTTTTCTTTTTCCTATTTCCCGTAAGGCGTGAAATCTTAAAGTGGGCATATTGTGATGTATTTTTTTAGGTGCAAAAGTAATAAAAATAGATAAATTGCAAAATGTACCCCTTATTTTTAAGGGGTGTTATTGTAAAATTAGGTATAAAAATGACTTTTTTAAGGTTTAAGGTAGGGGTGTTCTGTTTTTGATTCATTATTTTGTTATTTGTAAGCTACTAAATCAGATTTTGCAGATGTATTATCATTCTTGAGATTCTTTTTCGTTTTATTTCGGTCAATTTCGTTTGTTTTCGATTTTAATTTGCTATGAGAAATGATTAACCCAAGTATTGAATTGTTTTTAAGTATCTTATTTTTAGTGTTTTATTATTTTGTTTTTCAAAATGAAAAAATCCTAATGAAATGAGTTGGAATTTGTATTTTTAAGTTCTATTTTTCGTTTTTAAATGTAAATTTTTTGTTAATAATGAAGTAATGTTCTGTTTTTGCTAAAGGATTTTAAAAAATAAAAGGATTGTTTGTTTATTCAGATATATTATATAATTTTACCTTTTTAATTTATTACAAATTATGAGCAATCAAAAAAACGAAACTAAAAGGACAGGCATGTACGAAAATGTCATGCATGAATTCAACAAAGCTGCCGATAAAATGAATTTGGATGCGGGAGTTCGTAAAATTTTAGCTGCTACACAAAATGAAATCGTAGTTCACTTTCCAGTAAAGATGGATGATGGGTCTATTGAAGTATTTACAGGGTATCGTGTACAACACAACAACGCTTTAGGCCCTTATAAAGGAGGGTTGCGTTATCACCCCACAGTAGATATTGATGCAGCAAGGGCTTTGGCTACTTGGATGACTTGGAAATCAGCCATTGCTGGATTGCCTTATGGAGGTGGAAAAGGAGGAATACAGATTGACCCAACCAAATACTCAAAAGGAGAGTTGGAGCGAATTACACGTCGTTTTACCTATGCCTTAGGGGATAATATCGGTCCTGATTATGATATTCCTGCTCCTGATGTAAACACCAATGCTCAAATTATGGCTTGGATTTCAGATACGTATGCTTCTTCAAAATCACCTGCTGAGCGTTCCAATAATCTGCACGTTGTTACTGGAAAACCTGTTGTTTCGGGTGGATTGGCTGGTAGAGACCGAGCAACGGGCTTTGGGGTAGTTACAGCCATTAAAAAATGGGCAAAGAAAAATAATGTTGATTTAAAAGGAAAAACCTATATTGTTCAAGGTTTTGGTAATGTAGGGTATTGGGCAGCTCATTTTTTAAGTAAAGAAGGTGCTAAACTTATTGCTGTTCAAGACCATACTGGTTCTATTTCTGAATCCAAAGGTATTGATCCTGAGGCTTTGTTAGGGCATACTAAAAATAATAAAGGAGGTGTAGCAGGTTTTGCGAATGCTCAAAAAATTGAAAATGCTGATTTTTGGAAAACGGCTTGTGATATTTTGATTCCTGCTGCTTTGGGTAATCAAATTACAACAAATAATGTAAATGATATCAAGGCATCGCTCATTGCTGAAGGGGCTAACGGACCTACTGATGCTGCCGCTGAAGAGGTACTTTTGAAAAAAGGAATAGCAATTATCCCAGATATTCTTTGTAATAGCGGAGGAGTTATCGGTTCTTACTATGAGTGGTTGCAAAACAAGCGTGCCGAAATCTGGAAAATAGAAGAGGTTCTTGATAAAATTCAAGATAAAATTGAAACGGCTTTTGATAATGTGGTGGCTTGTGCTGAAAAATATGACGCCGATTACCGAACAGGGGCTTATATCGTTGCTTTGGAAAGATTAGAGCAAGTTTATAAAGAAAGAGGCGTATTCCCTTAATTGTTGATATTTTGTTAATCCAACTCCGCAGTTTTAAGAATTGCGGAGTTTTTTTATAAAACTTTACGTGAGCTAAAAAATCCTCATAAAAAACGACTATCTTACTACGAATAAATTTACTTTTTGTTATTTGAGCGATTTGTCCAAGGAAGAAGTACAAAGGAAAGTCCACCAAAGCACAAGATCATAAAAAACTGTGAAGCCCAAACAATCCAACCAAAGGCAGTGCCTGCTACTAAAGCAATTCCGAAAAGGGATAAAATTTCTGCAATAAAGAAAGGATATGAGCCAAATCCGCCGTTGGTAAAAGCAATTGCAAAACTCCCTACTACAAAGGCAGTTATTACCGTAGAAAACGCAACATCAGTCGTTTCGGGTAATGCAAAAAATGCTACATAAAACATCAACAGATACATCAACCAGATGAACAATGTGTGAAAAATAAACCATTTTCGTTTTTGAAGTTTGCCTATAACAAGAATGCCTTCTTTAAGTCCGTTTAAAAAATATCGAAATTTCCCAACCCAACGACTATTCGACCGGAATACCCATCGGACTAAAAAAATTCCCCCTACAATGAGTATCAAAGAGACAATAATCAATTTGGTAAACGGAATTTTATCCAATAAAAAATGGCTAATAACATCAAATTGAATTAAAAAGGCTAATAATGTAAAAAAAAGTAATAATAGTAAATCAATAACCCGTTCCGAAATAATGGTACCAAATGCCTTATCAAAAGGTACTCCATCATACCGATTGATTACTAAGGCACGAGAAATTTCACCCGAACGCGGAATGGTAATATTTATCAGATAGCCTGAAAAAACAGCCATTATCCGATTACTCCATCGGGTCGAATACCCTAAGGGAGCCAATAATAATTGCCAACGAAGCGCACGAGATACATTACTTAAAAATCCAAAGAAAACCGATAAGCCAATATAAAAATAATCGGCTTGTAGAAACTTTTGTTTAATTTCGGAAAGTTGTTCTTCACTAAATTGACTATAGGTGTACCAACACAAGAAAACCCCTAAAGCCAACGGAAAAAATAACTTTAATATTTTAATGGCTTTACTCACTTATGCAATACGATTTGTTTTTTCATCAGGAAAAACAATCCAAGGTTTGAAAGTCTTTGCAGCTTCAAAATCCATTGTGGCGTAAGAAATAATGATGATAATATCGCCACGTTGTACACGTCGGGCTGCTGGTCCGTTCAAGGTGATTTCGCCTGAATTGCGTTTTCCTTTAATAATGTAGGTCTCAAAGCGTTCGCCATTATTTACATTTACAATGGCTACTTTTTCGCCTTCAATCATATTGGCCGCATCAAGCAAAGCCTCATCTACCGTAATGCTGCCTATGTAATCCAAGTCGGCACCTGTAACCGAAACCCGATGTATTTTTGACTTTAGTACTTCTATATTCATTTTAGCTTTCTGATTTCGTTACTTTTTCTAAAAAGCAATTGGTTGCAAAAGTAGAAAAATAAATTCAATCCTCTTTCTCTTCTAAAAGAGAATGTTATCAATAAGCCGAACTCCTTCAGCATAAACCGCGATAAAGGCACGATATTTTTTGTTTTCTTCTTTATAGTCAAAACTTTGTAAAGTATCAGCATCAGCGATGATAAAATATTCCAATTCAAAATCGGGTTGATTTTTAAACCGCTCTTCTACCCATTGTTTTACCTCTGTGGGGCTTTGAGTGGCAAACATTACTTTAGCTTGAAGCAAAGTCTGATAAATAAAGGGTGCTTTTGTAAGCATTGGGCTGCTAAGTCGTTGATTCCTTGAGCTTAATGCTAAGCCATTTTTATCTCGAACGATAGGGCAGGGCACAATTTGTACGTTAAGTCCAGTTTGTTGCACCATCTTTTTGATAATGAGTAGTTGTTGATAATCCTTTTCTCCAAAATAAGCTTTGTTGGGAGTTACAATTTCAAAAAGTTTTTTCACTACGGTGCCTACGCCATCAAAATGACCAGGACGAAAAGCCCCTTCCATAACAGCGTCTAAACCTTCAAAATCAAATTTATCGGAAGCGATGTTTTCTCCATAAATATCCTTTGCCTCCGGAGCATATACAAGCACATTAGGGTTCAAATTTTCAATTTTTTCAGCATCGGCTTGTAAAGTTCTGGGGTATTTTTCCAAATCTTCGGTATTGTTAAACTGCGTTGGGTTGACGAAAATGCTTACCACAGTGATATCATTTTCTTGCGAAGCATTTTCTATCAATTGTAAATGCCCTTGGTGCAAGGCTCCCATAGTAGGTACGAAACCTATCGTTTTTCCTGATTTTTTATAACTACCGATAGCTTGTTTAAGCTCGTTTTGATGGGTATAAATTTTCATTTTTGAAATATTTAAGGGTGCAAACTTATCACTTTCTGTTGAAATCTGCATATTTTTTTGTACTTTTGCAGTCCATTTACTAATGAAAAAACCGAATTTCGTTTTTATGACAGGCAAAAAAGTACTTTTTGTTTCATCGGAAGTCATACCTTATCTGGCTGAAACAGAGATATCAAAAATGTCGTTCGAGACTCCCAGAATGGTCAATGGAGCGGGCGGACAGATTCGCATCTTTATGCCCCGATTTGGCAACATTAACGAACGTAGGCATCAGTTGCACGAGGTTATTCGCCTTTCGGGAATGAATATTGTGATTAATGATATTGATGTACCACTAATTATAAAGGTTGCTTCCATTCCCAAAGAGCGAATTCAGGTCTATTTTATTGATAATGACGAGTATTTCAAAAGAAAAGCTACCTTTACAGATGAAGATGGGCATCTTTTCCCTGATAATGATGAACGCTGTATTTTCTTTGCCAAAGGGGTGGTTGAAACCGTAAAAAAACTCAATTGGCTTCCTGATATTATACACGTTCACGGTTGGATGGCTTCGCTATTGCCTTTATACTTAAAGACTTACTATAAAGACGAACCTATATTTTCTGAAAGTAAGATTGTGACTTCAATCTATGATAAAGATTTTGAAGGTTATTTGGATAAAGAAATGGCAAGTAAAATTGCTTTCGACGGAGTGGGTGAAGATGATATTGCGCCGTTAAAGCAACCCGATTATTTTAATTTGATGCGAGTTGCAGCTAAAAATTCTGATGCAACTATTGTGGTAGGAGAAAATCTGCCTGATGATTTAACCCAATACATACAAAAGCTGGAAAAACCTACGCTATTTTTGAGCGATAAGGAAACTTTTCAAGAACAATACAAAGACTTATACACTGAAATTTTAAAATAATTCGTTTTTTGAAAACGCTATGAAAAACACACTATATACACTGTCAGTAGGTGTTGTGGCATTGTTGCTACAAGCTTGTAATGATGACGATTTTAAAAATATCGAGAGTGATTTGCTGGGCGATGTAAATTTCACTTCGGGTACGTATTCCCCTGATTTGCTTGTAGAAAACAAATCGGAAGAGAAAATACAAACTGATGCTTCAAGTAGCTTGTTGTTAGGGCATTATACTCAAAATCCTTTCGGAACGAAAAAGGCTAAAATACTCTCACAAGTGAGTTTACCCAGTACACCTGCTGTTTTTGGAAGAAAAACCAAAGCCAGTGAAGATTCTGATAAATTTGACGAACAAGAAAAGGTTCTCGAGGCTTATTTGTACATTCCGTTCTTTAGCCGTAAAACTACCAATATAAATAGTCAAAACCAACAGGTTAATAATTATGCATTGGATTCCATTTATGGTAAAAACGATGCTACTTTTGATGTTCAAGTAAAAGAATCAAACTATTTTTTAAGGGATATTGACCCTAACGCTGGATTTAGCGTCAATCAAGTTTACTATTCTAATCTTAATGTTAGCTCACAACTGGGGACAACCATAGGTGAGGCAAATCATCTTGCCATTAAAAATGAGGGTATTAAGCGTTTTCATTTTGATAATCCGAGTACTACGGAAGATGAATCAAAAAACGAATTGGATGAATTAGCTCCTGGTTTACGCATTGCTTTAAATCCTGATTTTTTTCAACATAAACTATTTGATAAAGAAGGAGATGTAGCACTGTCTACATCGCAAAATTTTGTTAAATATTTTAGAGGCGTACACATATCCGTAGAAAATCTGTCGAAAAACTTGATGATGCTTCTCAATCTTAATGAAGCTAAAATAGAGCTAGTTTATTCCTATAAGGCTAAAGTACAAGATAAAGAACAACAGCTCAAAGATCGCTACGAAATGAAACTTTCGGGCATTCGAGTAAATGTATTTGAAAATACAGGGGAGAATATTCCTACTTTTGCTAATAACAATGATGTTAAAAACATTTATTTAAGTGGTACATTGGGGCAAGTGGCTGAGCTTACGCTACTTTCCGATGCCGATTTGAAACGTATGCGTGAAGAACAATGGATTATCAATGATGCTAGTTTGTTACTTTTCGTAGACCAATCGGTGACCTATGAGAAAGAACCAGAAAGGCTTTACATTTACAATGCTGAAACTGGGCTTGTTTTGGCAGACTATGCTTTAGATGCTACTCAAAACGCTTCTTCAAACAGCAGTTCAATGCTTTCACACTTAGGAAAATTACAAAAGGAGAATAAAAAGGGTGTTTATTACAGATTACGAATTACGCAACACGTGGCTGATATCGTTCGTAATAATGCTAAGAACGTTAAGGTAGGTATTGCAGTGGCTTCAAATGTTAATCTGTCTATTTCGTCAAGAGATGGAGCTTTAACTGAAGATGCACCTATTATTTATTTTGACGCCAACAGCAAGAAGAAATTAACCAAAAGAACCACGATAACTACTCCGCTAAGTACTGTTATTTACGGAAATAGCTCAAGTGTACCTGCTGAAAAACGCCTTAAACTACAGATATCGTACACCAAACCAAAGTAACTTTAAAGCCCAATACCACCCGCTAAGCATAGCTACTTATACTTTAGAATATGGCAATTCTTATAGGATTGTTATGGGTTTTCTCCTTGGCTATCAGAGAGAATTGTATAAGTATCCTTAATTTAAATAAAACATTGATGAAGATTGCAGCCTTTAATACAAGTGCTGTTGCAATCCTTGTATCAAAATTGTTGAAATTTGTTAAGCTACAAATTTCAAGAAGTGTAACCAATTATCAACTTATATAAATATGATATACCCTCAAAATAGAAGAGGTTGTATTCTAAAAGTATGATAATGATTTTACTATCAGGCTAAGCAAAGTCGCGAAAGCGAGTATGTAGATGACCCCTCATAATTAAGGCTTCAATTTCGCTCAACCTAATAGGAATTGTTTGTTTTTTTGTGTCATACTTTTTAAGTTACTTCTATAGAGGAAAGTCATAAATGATTTTTGTTTACTTTGTTTTTAAAGAAAGTTTTTTGAGAATGATGTAAATACAAATCTAAAATTTAAACTATATTTTGAATAAAAAGCAAAAATCGCTTTAAATTATTGATTTTTAGTGTTTTTTTGTTGTAAAAACTTACCCAAACTTATATAGTCTAAACGTGAAATTTAGTTAAAATTTAATTTCCAATGCAAGATTTCCTAATTATGGGATTTACTATGATGAATTAACATCAAAACAAATTGCAATGAACACGTTTAGATTTTCAAAGTATGCCTTAGGGCTTTTGATGGCTGCTCTTACTTTGCAGTCTTGCATCAAAGATGACAATATGATTGATTTACGTCCCACAGCAGTAGTTACTGTGCGACCACAAGCTGACGGAAGTTTTTTCCTGCAACTTGATGATGTTACCAAACTGACCCCTACCAATATGAAAAAATCTCCTTTTGGAAACAAAGAGGTACGGGCATTGGTAAATTACACCAAAGAAAATAGCAATACAAAAAGCAAATCTCAGGATGTGCGCATCAATTGGATAGATAGTATCCGAACTAAAAAACCTGTACCTGATTTAGGGGCAGAAAACGATGCCAAATACGGAAACGATGCTATTGAAGTGGTAAAAGATTGGCTTACTGTAGCTGAAGATGGTTACTTAACCTTACGAATTCGTACTCAATGGAGCCACGCTAAGGTAAAGCATAATATTAATTTGCTAACCAATACCGCTTCTAGAAATGCTTTTGATTTGGAGTTGCGTCACGATGCAAAAGGCGATGTTGGTGGTCCAATGGGAGAAGCGCTTATTGCATTCAATTTGAATGAATTACCTCGAGTAGGGGATTCTAAAAAGGTGAAAGTAAAGCTGAAATGGAAATCGTATAGTGGTGAAAAAACTACGGAATTTGATTTACAACTTCGTCCTTAAAGACAATTTGCTCAAATTCCTTTGGTAAGTGAATTTAACGATGGTAAAATAATGTTCCCTTTTGGTTAAAAATGGAGTGGAATTTAGCCATAGAAATCCACTCCATTTCTCCACCCAGAAAAGGAATAATTGTAAAAAATGGCGTCAAACGATAACGATAACGATAATGAACAAAAGCTCCTGCTGGAATTACAAAAAGGTAGTGAGCAAGCAATGAGAGAGATATACCACCATTACGTAAGGTATCTTACTGCTGTTTGTTTTCGTTATTTACAAGATGAAGAAGACGTAAAAGATGTGCTCCAAGAGGCTTTCTTGAAAATATTTTCATCTGTACATTCGTTTGAATATCGTGGCGTAGGCTCACTAAAAGGCTGGATGACAAAAATTGTAGTTAATGAAACACTAAAATTTATGAAACGAAACAGCCAAACGATGTTTGTTGAGCTTAAACAAGAAAAAATGGATAGCATCGACGAAGAGCCTGATACTTCAGGAATTCCATCGGATGTTATTCATCAAATGATACGAGAGTTACCCGATGGCTATCGCACCATCTTCAACCTTTATGTGATTGAAGAAAAAAGCCATAAGGAAATTGCAGCGTTGTTGAATATTAAAGAGAACTCCTCTGCATCTCAGTTTCACAGAGCCAAACTTTTGTTGGCTGACAAAATTAAACAGTACAGAACTCTTAATTCTGCTTCGTTATGAAAGAAAAATGGTTAAAAGACATACAGCAGCGAATGGCTGACTATCAAACCGATGAGCCCGAAGGTTTGTGGGAAAGCATACAAGCGAAAATGTTGCAAAAAAATAAAAAACGCTCACGAGCTGTTTTGTTCTTGTGGACAAAACGTTTTGCTGCCGCAGCTGCTATAATCGCTTTTGTGCTGACTTTAAATCATTATTTCAACAATGAAAAGGAATTATCCAACGTTACTGTAACAGAAATTTCTGATGAAGAAATAAAAATTATTGACCATAAATCGCCAATTTTTCCAATCGAAGAGGAAAGTGAGATTTTAACCATTGAGAAAATCAAAAAATCAAACGGATTACAAAATATCACTTTTGTTAAGAATAGAAAAGTTTCAACTGAAGAGGTCGCTGATGAATTTTTCATCGCAATAAATGAGGATAAGACTGACAATCAGTCTGAAACAAAAACAAAAGAAAATACTTGGGCTGTGGTGCCTCAACCTAAAAAAAATCAAGAGGAAATCGTATCCACTGAGGAACTTCCTTTGGAAGCAATTGCAGAAGTTGATAATAAACCTCGACATAATCGTCTGTCCTTTGGGATTTTCACTTCTGGCGGAATGGGGTCTTCTCTAAGTAATAAAACTGAATCAACAAGTGATTTTGTCATTTTAGACACTGAAGATGAAGAAGCAACAATGTGGAAAGATAGCCCACTGCTCGGCACACTTGTTTTTAGCAGTGAAGAACAAGTAGAAACCGAGGCCAAACATCGATTACCTATCCGAACAGGAATTTTATTCGCTTATCATTTTAGTAATCGTTTTGCTTTGGAAAGTGGGATAACTTACACCCGTTTGATTTCTGATTTACGAGAAGGAAGCAAAGCCAATTATTTCACCAGTGAGCAGAAATTGCACTACGTAGGGTTGCCTATCAACTTAAAGTATCAGCTATTTTCTTGGAGAGGTTTTGAATTGTACTCTTCTGCGGGAATACTTGCCGAGAAAAATGTGTCGGGAACACTACATAAAACACATTATTTTGATGGTAATATGATGAAAGGAGAACGAGAAAACATCAAAATCAATCCTTTACAATGGTCAGCTAATGCATCTTTTGGATTTCAGTATAACTTTTCATCATTGATTGGCATTTACGCTGAACCTAGTATAAGTTATTACTTTAGCAACAGCACACCTATAAAAACAATTTATCAAGACAGACCATTTAATTTTCATTTGAATTTCGGATTACGATTTTCTGTAGGAAGATAAACTCATTATTACTTTTACTAAATTACGCTGTGGTTTCGCATATAAACCTAAAAACGTTCACAACTTATATATACTAACATTCTAATAACTCACTTTACAACGATTACAAGTTGTAAAAAACAAAGAAAATTAATAATTAAATTATATTATATGCAAACACAAATTTCAGTAAAAGCAGCTTTACTTGCTTTGTCATCAACAGTACTTTTCTCTTGTCAAAAGGAATTAGACAACGTAAATGATTCAAGCTCGAACCTTAATGCATTTGTTTCTGCATTACCTTCTGTAAAACAAATTGAGCCTTTTTCCGAGAGATTAGTTGCTTCACCGCAAGGCAGAAATCAATTTGGTAGATTGGCTTCTGACCCAATTTTAGTAAGTGGAGGAGAAAAAGAGTACGAACAGGCTTTGCAAGTAGAAGAGCAATTACTTTTCTCAGAAGATCAGGAAATTTTTTACCCTGGTGCTTTACTAAAAGCTAAAACTGTGGTTGAAGGTTCTTACGCTCCGATTGTAACGCCTCGTAAGCCTTTAACAATTTCTACTTCATTAATTGGCGATAAAACTTCTTTCACTGTAGAAAACCCAAGACTTTCAACCGTTCGTGATGGCATTAGCTCATTACTTACTCGAAGCTTCGATACTCCTGCGGCTAATATCACTTACTCGTATGAAGAGGTTCATAGCGAATCGCATCTAAAAATAGCTTTAGGAGCCGGGTATAATGGTACTTCTACAAGCGTTAAAGGAAATTTTTCTTTCAATAAAGAAGATAAAAAGACGCGTTACGTGGTAAAAATCCAACAAGTTTTCTATACTTTGGATTTGGATTTGCCTGAAAAACCATCAGACTTCTTCCCTGATAATTTTGATTATTCGCAATATCTTGCCAATGAAAAGGAAAAACCTTTGTTCATTTCATCAATTAAAATGGGACGTGTGTTACTTTTAGGTATTGAAAGTACACTATCAAAAACAGATGTTGAAGCAAAATTAAATGCTTCATTCTTAGGAGGTAAAATAACCGCTGAAGCTGAAGCGGCATTTAAAGAATTGAGCCAAAAGTCAAGCATTAAAGGTCGTGTATTAGGTGGTAACTCCGCTTTAGCCGGACAAACAATTAGTAATATCGAACAAGTTAAAAAATTCTTGGAAGATGGCGCTTCTTTTAGCAGACAAAACCCTGGTATTCCAATTTCTTACAAAATGAGAGAATTAGGCACCAATCTTCCTTTCAAAACAGTGATTTACTCTAAATATTTGAAAACAGATAGCTCTCCTAATAGCTTGAAAAAATTAGATTTTACAATATTCTTTGGTAGACAAGACTTGACTACAGCTACAGGAAATGTAGTAACTCGTTTAGGAAAATCATATATAGAGCGTAAAAGTGCTAAAAGTACAGCACAAGGGCTTAGAGAGGAAGTTAAATTCTGGAATTCAACAGATGTACATATTATTAAAAATATTCAAGCCCTTGAAAAAGGAGAAAAAATCGTTTTCATCTTTGATCGTAGAGATGCTAAAGATGAATTAAATGAGGAATTCATATTTGAACTGCCTTCTTTTGACGAGTTAGTTAACCAAGCTGAAAAAGCAACAAATGAAAAAAGAAATATGTATGATAAAGAAGGAGGAAATGCCCTCAAAATCAAAGATAAAACAGATAGACTGATACTAACGTTAGAGTTAGAAAAACAAAGAGTATATTAACGATTTGCAGAAATGATTTAGGCTTTTTTGGTGCAAAAGAGCTTAAGTCATTTTCTTTATCAGAATTACTTTTGTAACAAATTCCATAGTTATATTTTGAGTTGTAAATTAGAAAAACCACCCCAAAGGTGGTTTTTCTTTATATAAAAATTACTCTTCAAGAATAACAAAAGCGTTCCTTTTTTAAGGGTTATCTTTTGTCTTCAATACCAAATTCTCGCCAGCCGGCTTGTGGCATAGCTATTTTCACTATTTTCTTCGCCTCGCTAAGCATTGCTGTAAGTGCTTTCATTTTTCCGTCTAGTTCCTCTGTTTTGGTTTTTAGCTCAGCTTTTAGGCGTTCCTGCTCATCGTTTAGAGCGATGGCTTCGGTGCGTGTGCGTTCTAATTTTTGAATAAAATCAGAATCAATTCCTCTTTTGGCAACTTCTGTGGCTTGGTTAGTAAGTCCTGTTGCCATTACCTGTGCTTGGGAAATAGTTTCCGCATAGCTTTTTTTAGGTTTTGAACTACTCATAAGACTCAATTTTTAAAGATTAAACAATGATTTTGGTGTAAATTTTTATTTATAATATGTAGGAGGGTTTCCCCAAAGTGTAGGAGCGTTCCCTACAGATGTAGGAGGGTTTCCCCAAAGTGTAGGAGCATTCCCTACAGATGTAGGAAGGTTTCCCCAAAGTGTAGGAGTATTCCCTACAGATGTAGGAGGGTTTCCCCAAAGTGTAGGAGCGTTCCCTACAGATGTAAAATAATTTCCTACCTGTGTAGGAGGGTTAAGATAAATAAAAGACCGTCTTCGAATAGTGTAAAAATATAAAAAAATTCCATAAGAAAAGATTTTTTTATGAATAATTAGGCAAAAACATAAAAAACACCATTCTAATAACAATGAAAACTAAAACCACTTAAAGACATAGAGGAGGGTACAATGCTACTGTGTGATTTTAAATTTGACTTACTAAAGTTTTATATTCCTAACAGCAATGGCATAAAAAAAATCAGAGCTTCTACAATCATTGTAAAAGCCCTGATATGAGTTAGTGATGGAGTTTTATTTAGTTTTGTTTAGCAAACTGTAATTCCCCTTCTATTTTCACCTCTTCGCTTACCAAAACACCTCCTGTTTCCAAAGCAGCATTCCAGTTCAGCCCGAAATCTTTTCTGTTGATTTTTCCTTTTACAGAGAAACCTAATTTTTCATTTCCCCAAGGGTCTTTGCTCACTCCTCCGAAATCTACTGCCAAAGCCACTTCTTTGGTAACATCTTTTATGGTAAGGTTTCCTACCAAAGTGAACTCGTCATCTGATTTTTTGGTAAGAGAAGTTCCTTCAAATTTCATTTCTGGGAAGTTTTCTACATCGAAGAAATCAGCACTACGCAAGTGGTTGTCTCTGTCTTCGTTGTTAGTAAAAATAGAAGTAGTTTTTACCTGTGCATTTACTTTTGAAGTAGCGAAATCTTCGCCAAGAATTTCCACTGAAAAATCTTTGAAACTTCCTTTTACATTAGAAATCATAAGGTGTTTTACCTTGAAATTCAATTCACTGTGAGCGGTATCTAATGACCATTTTACTGTTGACATATTTTCTTTAGTTTTAAATTCGGGGCAAAGGTAGTCGGTTTTTTGCACTCGGTCATTGATGTAAGTCAAGAAGTGATTTTTTTGTTTTTTATGATGGGACTGAAATAAGTTGTACTTTAGGGAAAATGTAGCACAGCAAATAGTTTCTTGCTCATTTGGTTAATAATAAAAAACTGCTGAAATTTGCGCTACAATATTCTTGAGGACGGACTAATATAGCCGATAAAAAAATATTCATTTATGAAAAATAGCACCCTGCGAAAATTCCTTTTCTTGATGCTCGCTGTATTTTCATTATCTCCTTGGGTGTCTTCGCCCATTGCTTTGGCGTTAGGAATTGCTTTTGCTTTTGCACTGAAAACACCATTTCCGCTGCCTAAAATCAATCCAGTCATTCATCGATTGTTAAAGTTTTCCATCATAGGATTAGGTTTTGGATTGCAACTCAATGAAGCACTCAAAGCAGGGCAAAACGGATTTTTGATTACCATTATAAGTATTGGTTTTGTACTGATACTGGGCGGATTGTTGGGTAAAATATTAAAACTCGATAAAATACTCAGCTACCTCATCGGTGTGGGGACGGCCATTTGTGGAGGTAGTGCCATTGCAGCTATTTCGCCCATTATTAAAGCCAATGGCAAGCAAATTTCGGTGGCTTTAGCGGTTATTTTTACGCTCAATTCCATTGCTCTTTTCATTTATCCTCCTGTGGGGCATTTGCTTGGACTGAGTCAGGAACAATTCGGGTTGTGGTGTGCCATAGGGATTCACGATACGAGTTCGGTAGTGGGTGCCGCTAATAATTATGGCGAAGAAGCCCTAAAAATCGCTACAACGGTAAAATTAGCCCGAGCCCTTTGGATTATTCCGCTGAGTTTACTGACGATGTGGCTATTTAAGGGCAAAAGTAACCGAATAAAAATTCCTTGGTTTATAGGTGGTTTTGTATTAGCCATATTGGTAAATACTTACCTTCCTATTCCCGAGGTGATTACAAATACCATTACCCTCACAGCAAAAGCAGGATTGCATCTTACGCTATTTCTTATAGGCAGTACACTCTCTTATGAAACCCTACGAAATGTAGGTGTAAAACCTCTGATTTTTTCCGTTTTACTATGGATAGGCATTAGTCTTTTAGGGCTTTTAATGGTGTATGAAATGAGCTAAGCTTTTGAATATCCTCGGATTTCAAGTGTGTTTTTTTTTATTTGTTTCCAAAATATCCCGCACCTGCTTCATATGTCGCTGATTGTGGTAAACCACAAACTGCAAAGTATCGCCCAATCGAAGACGGAGGAATCTGGAAATGGAAATTTTGGTTTTTAGTTGAGTCAAATCCGTAGTGTGGGCTTTTTGTAGTAAATCAAGGAGTTGGTTTTGCTGACGGATAAAAACTTGCAAACAATTCTTTGTAAGCCTACACCCTTTGGGATTCATTTTAGTGGCGGTTTTCATTTTATTGAGCCGAGGTTTGGGCTGAATAAGTTTCACAAAATAATTGCCTAAAAATCCGCTTTTGAACAGATTACGGTTGCTTTCATCAGCTTTTGCTATACACGAAGCTATTTCGGGCAGATAAAAATTTCCGTACAAATTCAGGTGTTCGATACATTCCAAAATACTCCAAGTATCATCATTGGGGCTATGGCTGAGTTCTATTTCGGATTTTAGTAGCAGCGCTTCTGCAAAGGTTTTATTTTCAAGCGTTATTTGGGTAAGCGTGTCTAACAATTGTTTTCTGTCCATCTTTTTTGGGGCAAAGGTCAGCAAAATGGAGGTGCTAAATCTTGATTGGCGTCAATGTTTTTTTGAGTCTGGAAAGCGTCTCTTCGGTCATTCCCAAATACACGGCGATATGCCTGTGCGGAATTTGCTGAAAAAGTTTAGGGTTGCGTTTCAAAATTCGCTGGTAGCGTTCTCTGGGCGAGGATAAGAGCAAATCTTGTTCGCGTTCCAATTGGTCAACAAGTAGTTTTTCTAAAATTTTGGTATAAATCCACAAGTTTTCAGAAGATTTTTGTGCAAATACCATAAAATCCGACTTAGAAACCACCGTCAAACGACATTTTTTGATTGCCTGAATATACAATTTGGATTTCTGTTCTGTGATAAAAGAATCCAATGCCGTGATTACATCATTCTCGTACCCGAACCTCAGTATTTTATCTTCATTTTCGGTAAAAAATCCGATTTTCAAACTCCCTTCTTTCACAAGATAAATATGCGTGTCTTTCGTATCAGGAGTTTTTAAAAACGCTCCTCTTTGGATAACGATTTCTTTTTCCAAGGAAAAGTTTTCCGTAAAAATCGTATGGAGATTCATTTTTCGATTAGCTGTTCTTAATTTGGATTTATTTTTATTTTTCCTTATACATTATTTTCTTATTGAACAATTTATAATTTAAAGGATTCCAATCTTCTTCTTGTGGCTGTTTCAGTTTGTTGGAAAAAAATAAAATTTCCTTTCCATCCCTAGAATCATATGCAGTGTGCTTAAATGAGTATTCTTTTTTTGAAAATTCTTTATAAAGCTCTTTAATCTCAGGTACATTATCGTAAGAAACAATCCAATGTATATTTTGAATATTTTTTATTTTTTCACTTACTTGTTTGTGATCTCCATATTGATAATGATTCATATACAATGTACTGGCTTTTAAGTAATAAGGAGGGTCAAAATAAAATATAGTATTATTATCTTTAGTTTCTTTCTGAATTTTATCGATGAGATTTACAGCATCTTCATTATACAGGCGAATATTTTTTTTCCTTTTTGCAATCTTTTTCACTCGATTAATAAGATCAACTTTATTAAACCTACAATCCATAAGGTAGTTTCCGTTTTGCCTTATTCCTCCTATGACTCCTGCATTAATTATCCCAGATCTATTGGTTCTGTTTAAATAAAAAGTAGAAAAACCTAGTTCTAATAAATCGGCTTTTTCTTTTCTACTCTGAATAGATTTCTGTTTTCTCCATTCTTCGATGGAGAATTCCGCTTGTTCAATTAAATGGCAAAACTGTTCTGTATTATTCAAAACAGAATGCCAAAATGCATATATTGACCTATCTTTATCATTGATTGTTATTTTGGATACATATCCTTCCATTAATAAGAATAGAGCCACCGAGGCACCACCCGAATAGGGTTCCACATAATGCCCATTAATATCATTATCGATACAGATTTTTGCTATAAATGCGGACAGCTTATTTTTTCCGCCAGGATATCTCAAAGGTGAATAATGCATCATTCATTATTTAAATTATCAGAAAGAGATACAAATAACGGTTCCAGAGTATTCCAAGCTCTTTTATTTACATTAAAATCAATAATGTAATCAATGTTGTGTACAGCTAAATCTAAGCCTTGTTTTACATTTTCAAGATAGTCACTGATACTTTTTAATTTACTAGTATCACAAATCAGTTTTGCTAAATGTTGTTTTTTTATATAATCTAACATTGTTTTTAAGCTATTGTTTATATACTCCTTATTATCATTAAATTTGAGTATTTCCATTATTTTTTTAGTATCTATTTCTTCATTTATGCCGTATGTGCCTTTTAAATATTTGGTAAGAGTATTAATTTTTGCTTCTGTATTTTTTCTTCTTTCTTCGATTATTTTTCTCTGAAAATCTTCAGTTAAATTCTTTTTTTCGATGTAATGGTATAGAACTTGCTCTAAATATGTTCTTAATAAAATAGCAAAAGAATATTCTCTTTCAATTGGCAAAGATTTTAATTCATAAAACAATGAATTCAATTTTTCATTTTCAAAATAAATATAGCAATCACGAGGAATAATGCGTTTTGGTGTATTGGAGCTTGTTCTAGTTTTTCGTCTTGGGTTGGTTTTCTTTTTTTCTTCCTCCAAGTTTTTTCTATTCTCGGATGTTTTACCTTTTTTTGTGTTTTGATTATTACCTACCCCAAAATCAAATAAAGGATTTTGTCTTAAACTTTCTATATATTCCTTTTTTTGACTTTCATTGTTAAATTCTCTTGAAAAACCAGCACTAGTTAATAACTCTTCAAAAATATATAATAGTCTCTTATTAAACTCTTCAACAGGAATTTTAATATTCAAACTTCCATCTTCTTCCGAAAAATCTATACCTAAAAATTCTTGGCCTTCTTTATAGTCATAAAATCTTTCAAGGTTAGTTATATCAAAATTTGAAATCTCTATAAACTCTCCATTTTCTTCTAAATATAATTGTTGAGCCTCAAAAAATAAATTATATGCTTTCAAATATTTTTTAACCCTACTAGGTGTCTCATTTAACAACTCGCATATGTCATTTAAACTTAATCCACCTGTGTAATACATATCTGCGACAAAGGAATATTGATTTCCTGTCTTCCATTTTTTCAAAGTTTCTCCTCTATGTCGGCTATAAATAATTGGGTTAGCCAAAATTCTATTGGGAGCAATATAACATTTTTTTGAATTAACTGAAAAATTATTATCTGAGATATTTTTTAATAAAATATTTGCTTTTGTTTCTGGTAAATATTTTTTAGGATTTTGCAAAAGCTTCAACGCAGCCACCCTTCTATTTCCTTCTAGCACAATTTTCTTATCCCCCTCTATACATATTATTGGGTCTTCTCCGACATAATAACCTTCCTCTGAAATCTTTTTAGCCAATTCATAAACTCCTTCATTTTCTATAAGAAACTTCATAATCTGGTTTTGGTTTAGAGATTTTCCGTAATAATTAATTCTAGGATTTTGTAAATCAAGATTTAAAGAACTTAATTTATATTCGAATGTTTCCCAGTTAGAATAATCTTGATACATAATTTATATTTTATAAATTTTTGTTGAGTTAGTTCAAAAAACACGATACCAGCCACAAAATTATAATAATTTTCTGTATGTCAAATACTTCTGACTAAAAATATTTAATTGTAGTTATACCTCTTGTCAAAATCTCTTTAAACCTGTTTCAAAATCCCTTTACTAAAGGAAGTTCCCGATTAAAACAAGGCTTTTACTTCTTCTAATAGCTGTATCTGTTGTTGCACGGAGGCGGTTGGGGAGAGTTTTCGTTTGGCGGCGATGCCCTCGTCTAAAACTCTGATAGTGGCTTTGTTGGCTTCTGAACCTTTGTCGGAATACGGAGCCGCCGCTCTGAAAGATTTGGCAATGATTTCTACCAAAGCCTTATCGTCTAAACTCATTGCCCATAGGTAGCCCTTGCGGAAAATTTCGGCTTGTTTCGGGTTGTCCTTTTCTATGAACGGATAATAAATAATGTACGGAAGCACTTTTGGTAAATATTTCTCCATTTTGTTGTCCACGATTACGGAAAATACCCAAACCAATTGGTCTGAAGTGAAATTTTCGGGAGCGGATTTTAATAGGAAGTTTTTAGCTCGTGTAGGGTCTATTTTGCCGATACCGTTGAGTGCTGCATTTTGTATGGCTGCCGAATGTACGCCCAAAGCGTTTTCGAAAACAGGTAAATATTTTCGGTTTTGGGTTGCTGCCAAAGTCCACATTGCTGCCGATTTTACCAAATTTTTAGGGTCGGTTTTGGCAATTTTTTCTATCTCTGCAAATTCTTTTTTGCTCAATTTCTGACCTGCCAAAGCATTCAATGCTTTAATTCGAACTTGATAGAAAGGGTCTTTTATCGCTTTCATTAGCAATGGATTATCCTGATTTTCTTCTGCAAATTCTACTGCTTGCCATCTGCTTTTGAAATCTTTGGCGTGTTGGTACTGAAAGGCGTATTCAGCAGGGGTTTTGTACGATGCTTCCACCCAAATAAGAACACCTCTCGGATTGACATTCACCAAATTAGGGTTTTTCTTCGCCGAGAAATAAAATTCGTTTTCCTTTTGAGCTTTTACCCAAACTTGGTGTCGGTGGTAATTCCCGTTTTCATAAATATCCACTTCCAAAGGAAACTCAAAAAGCACATCTTCTTCCTGATTTTGAATGATTTTCAAATGAACTTTCTGAGTTTTTGCATCGTAATTTTTTTCCACAGCCACGAAAGGATGCCCGTGAGAGAAAAACCACTGATTGAAAAACCAATTGAGGTCTTTTCCACTGACTTTTTCAAAGGAAAGTCTTAGCTGATGGGCTTCTCCTGTGCCGAATTCATAAGTTTTTAGGAAGTCTGTAATCCCTTGAAAAAAAGCCTCATCGCCCAAATAATCGCGAAGCATATGCAGAATCGCACCGCCTTTGTTGTACGAAACCAAATCAAACATATCTTCCTTGTCATCGTACCCAAAACGCACCAAATTTTTCAGAAAATCCGTTGAGCGGTGGCGGTATTGTCCCACTTTATTGTTGAGGTGATAGTCGGCAGCATCTTTTCCGTATTTGTATTCGTACCAAAGATATTCGGAATAATTGGCAAAAGATTCATTGATGGTGAGGTTTGCCCAGCTTTCGGTGGTTACCAAATCGCCAAACCAATGATGCCCCATTTCGTGAGCGATGATGGCTTCCCAATAGTTTTCGTCTGCCAAAACTTCGCTCGACTGATGAGCAGACTCAGCGTGACTTACCGCTGTGGTATTTTCCATTGCCCCTGCCACAAAATCGCGAACTACCATTTGAGCGTATTTCTGCCAAGGAAAATCGTATCCGAATTTTTTAGAGTAAAACTCCATCATTTCCGCCGTGTGACCAAAGATTTTCTTTGCCACCGATTCGTATTCTTTTTCCACATAATAATCTACGGGAATAGTGCCTCGCCACGGTGTGTCTTTCACTACGGCAAAATCGCCCACACCCATAAAGAAGAGGTACGGAGCGTGAGGTTTATCCATCACCCAATGGTCTGTGCGTAGGTGATTGGCTTCTTTTACGGAAGATTTTAAAATCCCGTTGGACAGCGTTACGAATTTATCGGGAACAGTCATATAAATTTCCTGCGTGGTTTTTTGGTTGGGCTTATCGATAGTGGGAAACCAGCACGATGAAGATTCGGTTTCGCCCTGCGTCCAAATTTGGGTAGGCACATCAGGAATTTCTCCTTTCGGATTGATGAAATACAAGCCTTTGGCATCACTTCTTGCCCCCTCTTTTTCAATGACTTTTTCAGGCTGTGCCGTATAGCGAATGTACACGGTGTAGTTTTCGTTTTTCTGATAGATTTTATCCAATTTTATTTTCAGAAAATCGTTTTCATAGGCATATTTCAGCGGTTGGTCATTGAGTTTTACCTCGTGGATGAGCATCGACTTGGCATCTAAAATTAGGCTATCGGTAGCATAAAAATAAGGCGAAGCCGTGAGCCATTCTTCACCATTTAGGGTTTGATTCTCAAAGTTAAAGCCTACTTTGAGTTTGGTATGTTGGAGTTTGGTTTTCATTTCGGAAGTCGCTCGGTGAAGGGTTCTCCCCGAAGTATCGGTTTGGGCGTAAAGGCAAGTTCCACCCCATAAAGCAATGGCAAAAAGTATGTATTTCATATTATCCTTTTTTGGTGCAAAAATACAAGGTTTTTTGAAGTGGGATACGATTTTTGAATTTAAAATTACTGAGATAAGAGTCTTCGAGTTCGCTCAGACTGACACGAAATTTTTCTTGTTGAGCAGGGAAGAAGTGTTTGTACCTATTATAGTTATGCTAAATCTTAAAAATATTTGGTTTTGTGTGAATTGTTTAAAAAAGAAAAACGCTCCTTGATAAGGGCGTTTTTGTGTATCTTTTGGTTATGGCTCTATCCTGTCTCTATCGTTTCTCTATCTCTTTTGTAGTTTGAAAAATTTATAGCTGGACTTCTTTTTCAGTTAGATTGTCAGGGTTATCAGTAGCACGGACGATAATTTTATCGCCTGAAAGATTGGGATTGTTGACCGTTGCGGTGTAAATCCATTCCAAACCATTGTCAATAGCGTTTCCTTTTTCGACTAATGTTCCTTCGGAATTTTGAATTTCAACGGTTACTGCTTTTACTGCAAAATCATCATAAGCCTTGATTTTGATAAGGTCGCCCACCTGCCCTGTATATGCTGAAAGGTCAATTTGTTCAATTTTTGGAGCGTTCATCAGGTCGGCAACGGCGATGTTGTAGCTATTTAAGCCTTCTTTTTTGGCGGCTGCCTCATCATACATTTGTTTGGTGGTAGGGTTTTGCAATGCTCCTTTGGCGTAAATGACCGCTTTTTGGAATTTTTGATGATGCTCTTTTTGTTTGTCTGAAAATTCTGCTTTGCGTTTGGGAGCTTTGGAAACAATGGTTTTTCCGTTTCGTTGCGAGAAGACTAAAATATCTCCCACTTTTCCACTCAATCCGTGGGTTACGATGTTGTTCTTTGATTGTGCCATTTTTTTGATATTAGTTATTAATATAGTTTCTTAGATTCAACTTGTAAAAGCAACTTTCCGTTATTATTGATAGTTTTCAAATATATCTCTTTTGGACTAAAAAATAAATCTTTTGCGTGGTCTTGCATTTAAAATTTATTGAACTTCCTTATATCATTGGGGCTTTTTATTGGATTGTGCGCTTAGGCTTCTCTTGCGTTTGGCTACGCCGAACCACTTCGCTGGGTTTTGCAAAAACGATGTTATCTGCCGTTTTTATTCTTCGGTCAGTTCTTTTTGTGTTTTCTTTGGAAGTCCAGCAACAACTAAATGATAAGAGTTTAATATCCATTCTTTCATTTGTTTGTCGGTAATTTTTCCTGTCGTTTTTACGCTGTTCCAAAGTTTTTTGTTCATATAGTAACCTGGTGTAACCTCACTATATTTTTCTCTTAAAGTTATCGCTTCTTCTGGGTCGCATTTTAAGTTTAGAAACTCAAAAGTTTCAATGTCAGTGGCACAAAACATTTTTCCTTTTACCGAAAATACCAGTGTTTTATCGTCAAAAGGCATTTTTTCTTCTGCTCCTTTTAACGACAAACAAAAGTTTCTTACTTCTTCTATATTCATAATTATTCAGCTTTTTCCGCAAATCCAAGAATATAACCGTTTAAGTCTTTTACATAAAACTCTTGCATTCCGTACCAAGTCGTTTTTAGTTCGGTTAATTCAATATTTTTACTTTTCAGGTCTTGATAGAATTCTTGTATGCCTTCTACTTCCATATAAAATGAAACAGTTGCTCCAATAGTCTGTCCTTTTGCAAAAACAACATCATTTTTAAATGTGTCTGAGCGTTGAAACATAAATTCTACATTGTCTTTTTGCATCATTGCGTAAACATATTCTTTGTTTTTTGCAAAAGTTTGTTCAATTCTGTCTTGTGTTTCGGGAACTGCCATAATGAGGTTAAAACCGAAATTTTCTGCATAAAAAGCAACCGTTTTTTTGATGTCGGATACTTCAAAGTTTGGTGAAAGTTTGCTAATTTTCATTTTTATTTGAATTTAAAATTAGGTCACAAAATTACTTTCAATCCATCTTTGATAATTGTAAAAATCGGTCGTTTTTATTTTGGTTTAATTCTTTTGGAGTTACGCCAGTATATTTCTTAATTTCTTTTATGAAATGAGCTTGGTCAAAATAATCAGGATTTGGATTTAGATTGCCGTTTGAAATTTCTTCGTATGTAGCGTTGCAACGCACAATGTTTAAAAACTCTTTTAGAGTAATTCCAAATCGTGTTTGAAAATACCTGTTTATTTGTCGGCTACTCCAAAAAACTTTGTTTGAAATTTCGGCAACTGTTTTAATTTTTTGTTCATAAACGAAGTCGAACAGTTTTAATTTTCTACTGTCAATTTGCTTTAAATGCTTTATTGAGGTCTCTAAATTATTCGAGATTTCATAAGTAAATTTTTCAAATTCATCAGTTTTATATTTGTCAATGCTCCAAAATGAAAAAGGTAAATTTACGATTGAATCTAAAATTGATTTGATCTCTTTTTGGAAGATATATTCAATGGCTAAGAGTTTAAACCTAATCGCAAAAAATTTAGTGTTTTTAGAGATTTGTATATCTTTTGGTTTTGTCCAAATTCCTGTGAGTTTAACAGTTGTCAATGTTTCGTTTTCAAACTCTGCAATTAAGTCAAAGTAGCCGTCAGGTAAAATGGTGTGTTGTAATGCTGTGTTAGTAGTTTCGTAATACCAAAAACATTGCACAAAGTTGTTCAAAAATCCATTCGGTTTAATTTCTCTGTATTTCATTACTGTGGTGTTATAAAATGGCTTAGATTCAACTTATAAAAGTAGCTTTTCCGTTATTATTAATTGTTTCTTGGGTTTGAAAATCAGTTTTATAGATAATGTTTTCATTCTTTCGCATACATCAGTGATACCACTTTCAACATATCCGTCAACAAAGGCTTGTTGCTTTTTGGGATTAGGCTCTGCGGGGACTTCCAACGTCCAATAACATTTTATAAAATCAGATAAATCTTTATGAGGAGCAAAAGTTTGGTAATTCATTGTTAGAGTGTTTTTCCCACAAAAGTACAATGTTTTTCAAAATACGATTAGAATTATTCACAAAACGCCCCAACTAAGGAGCGTTTTTTGTGTCTTTTTACTATGTATGTTTTAAGTTAATCCGTGGGTTACGATGTTGTTCCTTGATTGTGCCATTTTTTTGTAGTTTAGATGTTAATCCTAAATTATTTGAAAAATACCCTCTATTGTTTGGTTATAATTTTTCAAAACCATCATCGTGATTTTATAGAAGTAACAACTATTGTTGAGAATGTAATCCGATTTTATTTCCCTCAGTATCTGAAAACAGAGCAAAAAATCCCATTTCGGGGCTGATTTCTGTTTTGGGTAATATAATTTTTCCACCATTGGGTTCCACCTTATCTAAAATAGGTTGTAAGTCAGTTTCGGCATTGAAATAAACCATTGTACCATTGATGGAAGGCTGTACATTTTCGTCTTTTATTAAACTGACATTTACACCTTCATTTTCACTCAACAACACTCCCATTTGGGTTCCGTCCATATCAATTTCCTCAATATCAATATTTAAAAGTGCTTTGTAAAAAGTTACTGCCCGAGAAAAATCTGTTGTTGGAATTTCTACTATTGAAATTAAATTCTTCATAAATGCTAATTTTTATTATTTCGAATGCAAAATTAGCGGGTTTGTCATTATTAAAATTGTACAAATGCGACAATTATTCCTTAGCATACATCAATGAGGCAACTTCCATCGAGGTATCTTTCCAAAAAGTTTTTGGACAAATCCCTGTGAATTCTTTAAAATCACGAATAAAATGGGCTTGGTCGTAGTAATCGGCATCGTAAGCAATATGATAAAGTTTGTCAGTGGGATTGTTAAGAAGCATTCGCAAGGCGGTTTGTAGTCTGATGATTTTTCCTAACTGCTTGGGAGTAAGCCCGATTTTTTGTGAAAACTTACGTTGTAATTGACGTTGGTAGTTTGGGGTTTCTTTCAATAGTGAACTAACGGAACTATTGCCTTTTGTAGCAAAGAGCATATCAATCGTATTTTTTACAATACAATCGGAAATTTTCTTTTGGCTAAGCATCTCGAAAAGAAGACTTTCAATGACGGATATTCGCTGTTGAGTATTGGTCGCTTGGTTGATTTGTAGTGTTGCTTTTTGGGAGAAATTTTTGTCGAAAATCTGATGTAAAGGCAACACTTTATCTGTTAAATCTTTCAGAGGACATTGAATAATATTAGCAAATCCGTAGGGGAAAAATTTCACAGCAAAAGTATCTACATTTCCTGTAGGCTCGAAGAAAAAGGGCTTTATAGTATGTCCCAATATCATTGCACGAGGTTGGAGCGTATAACCTTGTTCATCAGTATAAGATTTTACGTCTTCAGCAAGATGAAAAATCATTTCAATATATCCATCGGCAATGGCTCGTTGCTTTTCGGGATTAGGCTCTGCGGGGACTTCCAACGTCCAATAACATTTTATAAAATCGGATAAATCTTTATGAGGAGCAAAAGTTTGGTAATTCATTGTTGGAGTGTTTTTCTCACAAAAGTACAATGTTTTTCAAAATACAATAAAATTATTCAAAAAACGCTCCAATTATGGAGCGTTTATAATTCTGATTTTATTTATTTTTAATCCCACTGATTATTCGTGGATAGAGCGTATTTTCCACCGCCCGTAAAAGCTAATGCCAAGGCTCCGAAGAGGAACAATCCTGCAAGTTCTGCTACCCAACCGCCGTGCTGCGTGAGGGCAAAAAGGTTGTCGTATCCTAAGAACAGAATCATTAAACCTGTGGCTGCCAATACCAAAGCCGAGATACGTGTACGGAAACCAATTACGATGAGTAGCGGTGCAATAATTTCTCCCACAAAAACACCATAGCTGATAAATGCCGGTAATCCTTTGGCTTCCAAAAGCGACTGAATGTACCCCAACGCTCCTGAGTTCAGTAATTTATGAATTCCGTGTGGAATCATTAGCAATCCTACGGACAGACGAAGAATTAAAAGTCCTAAATCTTTGTTTTGAAATATGTTCATTGTACTTTAATTTTTTTATGGCAATTGCATTGGCACTTCCATCAACAGAACTTGTGAATCTTCAAGAGCTTGTAAATTAAATTCCGAAGTATCATAAATTCCGTAACCATCTCTTTGGTCTAATACTTGGTCGCCTATTTTTGCTTTCCCTTTGATAACGAATACATATACTCCGTTACCTTCTTTGTTTAGTTTGTATGTTTTTGAGTTTCCAGAGGTAAAGTTCGCCATATTGAACCACGCATCTTGGTGAATCCATACGCCTGCATCATCAGGGTTAGGCGATAAAATTTGTTGGAAATCGTTGATTTTCTTATCTTTTTCGATATTGATTTGATCGTAACGAGGTTTAACTCCTCTTTGGCGAGGCAAAACCCAAATTTGCAAGAATTTCACAGTTTCACCTTGATTGCCGTTCATTTCGCTGTGCATGATTCCCGTTCCGGCACTCATCACTTGGATTTCTCCTTTGCGGATGATACCTTCATTACCCATACTATCGCCGTGTTTTAGGTCGCCCTCCAAAGGAATACTGATGATTTCCATATCACGGTGTGGGTGCGTTCCGAAGCCCATTCCACCTTTTACGGTATCGTCATTTAATACACGAAGAACACCGAAGTTCATTCTCTGTGGATTGTAATATTCTGCAAAGCTAAAAGTGTGATAACTGTTTAACCATCCGTGGTTTGCGTGTCCTCTGCTGTCTGCTTTATGATAAACTGCTTTCATTTGTTTGTTGTTTTTATTGTTTGATTTTGTTTTTTGTCCGAAACTGTAACTGCTCAAAAGAGCTACACTTAAAAATAGTAAAATTTTTCGCATCGATTTAATTTTTTAATACTTCGTTATTGATGATGCAAAGATACTACGGACATCCACCGCCAAGCATTGATATAAATCAAGAAAGAATATCTTCTGAAATAACTTATTCCCTCAGTATTCTAATATGTTGAAATATAAACAATTACTTATTCAATCTAAAAGAACAAAATCTGTATAAACAAGGCAAATGTAGAAGTTTTATTGATTATATGCAAGGGGGTGTTTTAAAAACAAAAAAGTCGGTTTTTGACCGACTTTTAAATTTATAAACTTTACGAAAACCTAAACTTATACGATTTCGGTTTGTATTTCTATCTGATTGGTAAGTAGCTTGTGTATTGGGCAAGATTCTGCTACTTTGTGCAGTCTTTCGATTTGTTTTTCGTCCAGATTGCCATTGAAATGTATTTTTCGGGTAAATACCGCTTGGCGTTCGGTGGTGTTGTTTTCTATATCTACATCTATTTCAATGCTTTCCACTTCCCATTCCTTGCGGTCTATGTACATTTTCAAAGTGGCAGCCGTGCAACTTGCCAATGAACTCGCCAATACTTCCAGCGGATTAAAACCCTTGTTTTGTCCGCCCAAACTTACAGGTTCGTCGGTAATTATCTTATTTTCGCCTGCTACAATTTCCGTATAGAAATTGGTTTTTCCTAATGTTGCTTTTACACTTGCTTTCATTTTTCTAAGATTTTGAACCACATAGAAACATAGATTATTTTATGTACTTATGCGATTGGTTTATATTTTAAGTTAAACCGCATAGGCATAGAGATTACTTTATACTTATGAGGTTGTTTTTTAAAGGTTTGAACCACATAGAAAACGTAGGATTTTAATTTTTTTCTATGTACCTATTACATTTCTACTATTTGCTATCTTGGTAATCGACTAAAATATTCATTAACGAATGTTTTTTGTCCTTCTTTAAAAATATTTGAACAATTGAAATTTATTAAAATTCCTTTCGGACATTTCAGCAATTTCATATAAGTGAGCAATTGAGCTTCGTGTATAGGCAGTAGCTCCTGTACGGCTTTCAACTCTACTACAATTGATTGATTCACTAATAAATCACACCGAAAATCTATATCCAAATACTTTTCTTTATAAATAATAGGGATACGCATTTCGGTTAGAAAATCAATACCCCTAATTTTCAGTTCTTCACGCATACATTGATGATACACACTTTCGAGTAGTCCGCTTCCCATTATTTTGTGAACTTCTATCGCACTTCCGATAATTTCGTAAGTCAAACTATCCAAATATGTTTTGGTAATCGTCATATGTTTTTTAAATACCTAATTCATTTTTTCTTAAACCACATAGAAACATAGATTATTACGTACTTATGAGATTGGTTTAGATTTTAGGTCAAACCGCATAGGCATAGAGATTACTTTATACTTATGAGGTTGTTTTTTTTAAGGTTTGAACCACATAGAAAACATAGGATTTTATTTTTTTCTATGTACCTATGTGGTTTATTTATTTCTACAATTTATCGTAAGCGGGGAATTTCGGACTTACGATGCGTTTCCATTCGGGATGTTTTTGGATGAATGCAAACACATACGGGCAATACGGCATCAGTTGTTTTCCGCTTTCTTCGATGTAGTGTAGCGTTTTTTCTACCAATGCTGCAGCTGTTCCCGTTCCTGCCAATTCCGCTGCCACTTCGGTGTGTGTCAGGGCAATGAAACTATCTCTTTCCTCAAAATCGATAAAGGCAAGATGACCGTTGTTTTCGAGTTCAAAACGATTTTTTTCATCGTTTTTCACCAGTGGTAAATGTTCTAATTCGGGTTTCACTATTGTGAGATTTGTTGTTTAAAGTTTTCTATCGTGTTGATATGCTCTTGTTTCAATTCAGGATTGGTAATTCCTTCATTGGCATCGAAATTCTGTCCGAACTTCGGCAAAGAGAATACCCCTTTGATATTTCCGCCGTAGTGAGGAAGCGTTTTTTGAGCTACATCTAAAACATTTTTTCCGCCGTATCCGCCCGGTGAAGTTGCCATAATCAGCATTGGTTTATCTTGGAAAACGCTCTTATTGATACGCGAAGCCCAATCGAAAACATTTTTGAAAGCCGTGGCAAAATTTGAATTATGCTCTGCAAACGAGCAAACGATGGCATCAGCTTCTTCTATACACTGCAAAAATTTATGTGCCTGTTCCGGAGTTCCTTTTTTCTCCTCATCGGAAGAGTAAATCGGCATAGAATAGTCGTTCAAATCCAACAAGTTGATGTCGCTTTCCCCGAAATGCGTTAGGGTGTGTTCTACTAATTTTTTGTTGATGGAAGTAGAAGATGTACTTCCTGCAAAAGCTACTATTTTCATTGTTTTAATATTAAATTTTTCAGGGTGTAAAGGTACTTCTTTTCGTTAGATTTTTCATTGATATGGGTCAAGAAAGTTCTTTAGCAATATGATATACAAATTTCAAAAGCTTGTTAACGAATATAAAAATGGGCGTAAGTTTTAAGAAAAATGGATGTGAATTATCAAATTATGTTCAATACCCGAATATTTTTACCTCATTCGGCTCAATTACTTTTTCCATTTTATCAATCCTTTGTTGGTCGATTATTGGAGTACTATTTACGAATGTATAAATCCTGATGTATAATCCAATGATTTCTCTTCATATTATAATATATTTTTTATTAATAAATTAAAAAAACTTTCATAACTTCGAAACCATTACCTACTGAATAATAGATTTGTGTATAGATTTTGCAAAAATAAATATACTCCCTTACCAAAAAAACTTAAATATTATAAAATGCACCAAAAAATCAAAAAACCATCCTATTCAGGACGGTTTTTAATTAAAATTATTTGCTTTTCAACGGATAAGTAGGCAGTGGCACGAAATCGTCTTCATCGTCAATGACTTTTGGGAAGGCTTCGTGGTTTTGTTCTTTCCAGTTTTGTTTGGCTTTTTCTATTTTTTCTTTGTCGGAGCTTACGAAATTCCAAAACATAAATCGTTCTTCAGGAAAAGGCTCTCCACCGAAAATATACACCACCGAATTTTCACTCATCTCAAACTCGCATAACTTACTGTTTTTAGCCACCAACAATTGTTTAGAGCCATAGTCGTTCCCCTCAATGTTCACTGTGCCTTCCAGTACATACATTGCCGCTTCTCCATAGAGGTCTTCGCCGATGTGGAGTTTTGTTTTCTCCTTGGCTTTCAGTTCAATGAAAAACAACGGGCTATGTACAGGGACGGGCGATTTTTTCCCAAAAGCCTCTCCAGCAACCAGTTTTACCTGTACGCCATTTTCCTCCCAATGCGGAAGCTCCTCCGCTTCGATGTGATGAAAACTTGGATCGCAATCTTCCAAATGTTTCGGTAGAGCCACCCAAATTTGGAGTCCGTGTAGTTTTTTCTCCGTATTTCTTAGGTAATCAGGTGTTCTTTCGGAATGCACTACGCCTTTTCCTGCCGTCATCCAATTGACCGCTCCAGGCTGAATTTCCATTTGCGAACCGATGCTATCTCTGTGAAAAATAGACCCCTCGAACAAATAAGTGAGCGTAGAAAGCCCAATATGCGGATGCGGTGCCACATCCAAATTCTGATAATCTTTCAGGTCGGCAGGTCCCATATGGTCGATGAACACGAAAGGTCCTACTGCTCGTTTTTCGCGAAAAGGAAGTAATCTTCCTACCAAAAAGTTGCCGATATCTGCTGCTTTTTCTTCTAATATAATTCCGACGTTTGACATATTTTTTTGATTTTAATCGTTCTATGATGCAAAAGTAGCGTATTTTTCATTCCCAACCATTGACATAGGACAATAACGGAAATTATATTTTTAAACCACATAGAAACATAGATTTTTTCCTATATTTCTATGTGGTTCTTATTTCTACGAATTTTTCTATTTCTTAGCTTGTTTAGCTCTTATACGGCTTAGCGTTTCAGGAGTTACGCCCAAAAAGGAAGCGATGGAATACTGCGGAACGCATTGTACCAATTTGGCGTATTTTTCTAAAAATCGTTCGTAGCGTTCTTGTGCGGAGAGTGCCAATACAGAATAAATTCGCTCCTGATAATTTTGCAGATGTCGTTCTAAAAGTATGCGATAGGCTCGTTCCAATTGCGGAATATCTTTGAGGAGCTGTTGTTTTTTGTTGTAGGAAATGGTGTACACTTCGCTATCTTCTAAAGCCTCTACAAACATTTTACTCGGGGTACGACGATTGAAACTTTCAAAATCACCAATCCACCAATGCTCTATGGCAAACGACAAGATAATTTCATTGCCTTGAAAGTCGATATAATAATTTTTAAGACAGCCCTGTTTTACAAAAAACTCAGACTCACAAACCTCTCCCGAACGCAAAGGAAAATCTCCTTTGGAAAAAGATTTCAGTTCAAAGCTGTTATCTATTAAATTTTTTTCCTCCGTAGAGAGCTCCACCAGTTTTGAAAAATATTCACTAACCATCATTGCCTGTCAATTTTGGAGGTAAAGATAATACAAATTTGGTTAGAAATTTTCTAAGGTAAATTTTCCACCACAATAAAATGTTTTCTTTTGACGAAGAAAGATGTTACTATAAGGACTCTATTAACAAATTTATCAAACAATTATATGAGTCAAACTAAGAAGTAAAAGAATATAAGGATGAAGACAAAGGATGAAAATGAGGTTGCGAAAGTATTTTTGTCTTTGAGTTTTGCAAATGGGAATATGTAATGTTATTTATTAGGTATATATAGGTATAGGGGGCTACTTGAATGAGTAGTCTTTTGTTGTTATTGTGGGGAAGGATTTGTTTTTGAATTATTTTGACAGAATTGTTTTTTTGGGTTTAACTTTTTGTTTTTCATTATTTTATTTTGTTTAATAAAAAATATTTTAGAAAAAACTTTAAAAAAGTTTGGTGATTAAATAAAAGGTATTACTTTTGCACCCGCTTTTGAGGAGGTCATTAGTTGATAGAGATTAGTGAATAGATGAAAAGCGAAAAGCTCAAAAAATATTTTGAAAAAAAAACTTTAAAAAGTTTTGGTGATTAAATAAAAAGTATTACTTTTGCACCCGCTTTGAGAAAGTCGTTAGTTAATAGAGATTAGTGATTAGTAATAAAGCGAAAAAGTTCAAAAAAAATATTTTGAAAAAAAACTTTAAAAAGTTTTGTTGGTAAAGAAAAAGTTTTTATCTTTGCCCTCGCTTTTGAAAGCGTAAGGCTAGAGAGCGAAAAAAAGAAATGAGAAGTTCATTGAAAATATTGTTGACAGCACAAGAATAAGATTTAAAGAATTATCCTAAGAGTCGATTACTTTTTTGTTAAAGGTTGCGATATTAAAGATTTTTAACGATGAAGAGTTTGATCCTGGCTCAGGATGAACGCTAGCGGCAGGCCTAACACATGCAAGTCGAGGGGTAGAGTGCTTCGGCACTTGAGACCGGCGCACGGGTGCGTAACACGTGTACAATCTACCTTTTGCTAAGGGATAGCCCGAAGAAATTTGGATTAATACCTTATAGTATTGTTTGGTGGCATCACTGAATAATTAAAGCTCTGGTGGCAAAAGATGAGTACGCGTCCCATTAGCTAGTTGGTGTGGTAACGGCATACCAAGGCTACGATGGGTAGGGGTCCTGAGAGGGAGGTCCCCCACACTGGTACTGAGACACGGACCAGACTCCTACGGGAGGCAGCAGTGAGGAATATTGGACAATGGTCGGAAGACTGATCCAGCCATGCCGCGTGCAGGATGACGGCCTTATGGGTTGTAAACTGCTTTTATACAGGAAGAATAAGGTCTACGAGTAGATTGATGACGGTACTGTATGAATAAGCATCGGCTAACTCCGTGCCAGCAGCCGCGGTAATACGGAGGATGCGAGCGTTATCCGGAATCATTGGGTTTAAAGGGTCCGTAGGCGGGCTTATAAGTCAGAGGTGAAAGCACTGAGCTCAACTGAGTAACTGCCTTTGAAACTGTAGGTCTTGAATGTTTGTGAAGTAGCTGGAATGTGTAGTGTAGCGGTGAAATGCATAGATATTACACAGAACACCGATTGCGAAGGCATGTTACTAACAAATTATTGACGCTGATGGACGAAAGCGTGGGGAGCGAACAGGATTAGATACCCTGGTAGTCCACGCTGTAAACGATGGATACTAGCTGTTTGGAAGTAATTTTGAGTGGCTAAGCGAAAGTGATAAGTATCCCACCTGGGGAGTACGCACGCAAGTGTGAAACTCAAAGGAATTGACGGGGGCCCGCACAAGCGGTGGAGCATGTGGTTTAATTCGATGATACGCGAGGAACCTTACCAAGGTTTAAATGGGAAACGACGTATCTAGAGATAGATATTTCTTCGGACGTTTTTCAAGGTGCTGCATGGTTGTCGTCAGCTCGTGCCGTGAGGTGTCAGGTTAAGTCCTATAACGAGCGCAACCCCTGCTGTTAGTTGCTAGCGAGTCAAGTCGAGCACTCTAACGGGACTGCCGGTGCAAACCGTGAGGAAGGTGGGGATGACGTCAAATCATCACGGCCCTTACATCTTGGGCTACACACGTGCTACAATGGCCGGTACAGCGAGCAGCCACTGCGTGAGCAGGAGCGAATCTATAAAGCCGGTCACAGTTCGGATCGGAGTCTGCAACTCGACTCCGTGAAGCTGGAATCGCTAGTAATCGGATATCAGCCATGATCCGGTGAATACGTTCCCGGGCCTTGTACACACCGCCCGTCAAGCCATGGAAGCTGGGGGTACCTGAAGTCGGTTGCCGCAAGGAGCTGCCTAGGGTAAAACTAGTGACTGGGGCTAAGTCGTAACAAGGTAGCCGTACCGGAAGGTGCGGCTGGAACACCTCCTTTCTAGAGAAATACCTTTATGGGAGTAATTGTAGGGTATT
>NZ_CP022382.1:2325000-2414275 GCF_002302565.1 Capnocytophaga canimorsus
TCATCGTACGGATTTGTATATACGGAAATTATGTGCTTCTTATCGGGAGAGATATAAGGAAAATCCGAAAAAGAGATTTCCTTTCCTGTCTTTTTATCAATCCATTTATAATCGTAAGCCTCCCAATAGCTACCCGAAACTACAAACTGATTCATAAACTTGATTTGCCCTTTGTATTCATACACCTGCTGATTGTCCAAGTCCGAATTAGGGTTAATATCCTTAAAAGTCACTATGGAATCCAAGCACGGAAGCGTAATTACATTGTTCTTCTTCACGATTGATAGCGTATCTCGCAAAAGAAAATCAACCGCCGATTTCTTTGCTTTTTCATACGAAGATTTATCAATCAATTCAAAGCTAATGAGCGTATCTAAAGCAATGGCTTCTTCATAGAAAACAGGTTCGTGTTGTTCTCCTTTCTGGATAAGTGAAATTTTATCCAAATCGGAAGCAATGAGCGAAATTTGGTTCAAATCTCCTACTTTGCTCTTCAGTACGTAGGCATAATTCCCCGTTTCGTAGTTCATTGCTTTGTAATAGTCGCCTTGTTCGCCTTCGACTTCAATCCTATAGCCATATTGCATCGCATTTTGGTTTTCGGAACTTTCCTCGGGCTTTTCTTTGAACCAAGTCCCCTGCCGTTCGATGACGTATTTTACTATTTTGGGAGAATTGCTCTCTCCATTCTGAGGGATTGTATCTGCGACAACTTCTGGCTTGTCGCTTTTCTGCGAGGCGTTTTTCTTTTCAAAAAATTGACAACCCACCAAAGGGAGAAGTAGTAATAGTGAAATAAACTTTCTCATCATTTTTCTGCACTGATGTTTGCTGATTTACTTTGTGGAATGCAATCCGCACTCTTTTTTACTTTTATCCTCCCACCACCAGCGACCCGCACGAAAGTCTTCTCCTTCTTTAACGGCTCGTGTACAAGGCTGACAGCCAATACTTATGAAACCTTTATCGTGTAGCGGATTGTACGGCACTCCGTTGGTGCGTAAAAAATCCAGAACTTCAATGGTTTTCCAATGTAAAATCGGGTGGAATTTAATAATCTGGTTACCTTCGTCCCATTCCACCTGTGACATTTGTTCCCGATTAGGAGATTGCTCTGCCCGAAGCCCTGTAATCCATACTTTATTTCCTGCCAGAGCCCTTTTTAAAGGTTCAACCTTCCGAATATGGCAGCATTCTTTCCGAAGTTCGGGAGAATTGTAAAACGCATTGATGCCGTGTGCTTTCACGTAACTTTCAATAGATGCCGCATCAGGATAATACGGAATTGTGGTGGTTTGATAGCTCATATCGGTTTTGTCCCACGTGGCATACGTTTCAGGAAACATTCGCCCTGTATCGAGTGTAAAGATTTTTATTGGAATATGGTTATTTCGTATCAGATGGGTGATTACTTGGTCTTCCATTCCGAAGCTGGTAGAAAAAACGACTTCATCAGGGAAATAGGAAGCCAAAAATTGTAAAGATTCTATCTCATTTTTCCCTAAAAGTTGCTGTTGAAGTAATTCTGTTTGCTTACTCATTTTAAATTTTTTAGAGAGCAAAAATAATCATATTTTTAGCAATAAAAAAGAGAAAGAACATATCTGCTTACTTATATTATCGGATTTTTAATTATTTTTTTATTACTTTCCAACCTTTCTAAAAAAATATCGTTTATATAAGCAAAGACAGAAAATTAAAAACCGAATGTAATCATTTACCGTGAAAAAAGTAATCAAAATACATTTTGAAAATCAGAAAATTATAGAGAAAGCCAAACAAAACGACCGTTTGGCTCAAAAACAACTCTACGAGTCGTATGCTCCTGCGATGTTAAGTGTTTGTAGATTGTATATCAATGACTTACATTTTGCAGAAGATGTGTTACTCAAATCGTTTTTCAAGATTTTTACTCATTTGAAGAATTATCAAGAGCAGCATCATTTTTATGCGTGGATACGAAGAATCGTGGTAAATGAATGTATTGATTTTCTGAAAAGTAAGATGCAAAAAATGTCTTTTTCAGAACTAAAAAACGATTATGATGAAGCAGACCTGTGGTACGAAGATGAACTTTTAAAAGAAGATGAATTACAAAGTCTCATCGACGAACTTCCCGAAGGTTGCCGAGCCGTATTTAATCTCTATGTATTTGAAGATTATAGTCATAACCAAATCTGTGAGGAGTTAAATATCTCTTTGGGTACTTCAAAATCACAACTTTCGTACGCAAAAAAAATACTAAAACAAAAAATAGAAAAACAACAAACGCTTAAAAATAAAACGCTATGAACTGGAAAACCAACATCAAAAATAAATTTCGTAACAGAGAAATACAGCCCTCAACTAACTTGTGGGACAATTTAGAGCAACAACTCCAACAGAACGAAAATAAATCATTGAAATCAAAATGGTTATACTATCTCATCGGGATAAGTGTAGCAGCTGCGGTAGTTTTTGGCGTGTTTTATTCGTTTCCTTCTTCTGATGAAATAATTACAAATGAACGGGTTACGGTACATATTCCCTCTGAGAAAAATAACAAAAAAACAACCATCGTTAAGGATACATTTTTATCTGAAAATCCTACAAAAACAAAAAAAATAGAAAATAAAAACAGAATTGCTAACAAAAAACAAATCCAACCAACAAGTGAACCAGAAATTGATTACGACAAATATGTAGATGAACTGTTTAAAGACGACTTAGCTGAAATTTGGAAAAAATTGCAAGTTACTATAAAATCAGAATATCAGATAGATAGCCTCTATGTTGCTATGGGCTTGGATAATTTATCGCCGCAAGAACTTCTTCAAATGGCAACTACCGAAGCTCGATTGGAAGCCTATTTAGAACATAAGTACGATACCGAAAAAATTTTTGCAGAAGTTGAAAAAGAAACTTTTAAAGAACGTATGCAAAACATTTTAAACAAAATTGTTAATGAATATGACCGACTGCGCCTTGCGCTAAACGAAAAAAAAGAATAATAAACCAAAAATGATAATAAATATGAAAAGTAGATTTTTATGGGTCTTTTTCCTTTTATTTTCAGGAAATATTATAGCCCAAACCGATTACGAACAAGTGATTAAAGCCTCTAAAAGAGCGATTGACTCCATTATGGAAGCCGAAAAGTCAATTTTAAAAGATAAATTCAAAGCGATTGATCAGATGCTGGACAGCAAAGAAATCAGCAAAGAAACTGCCCAGCGAATGAAAAAAGAGGCTACCAATGCGACACGAAGCACTATTCAGAATAAAATCCGTCCTGAAACTCAAAAAATTACAGAAGCAATACGCCAAAAAGCGGATAATGACAGACAGTTTACTAGCAATCAACCACAAAAAGCAAAAACAGCCAATCATTCGCAAGAGGAACTTTCTCTAGAATATGAACAAGCAATGAAAAAACTCGATTCGCTATTTAACGAAAAGCCACAGCAGAAGCCCATATATGAAAGCACACAGAAAGTGCTAAAATCAATAAATATTAACATCGGTTGTGATGAAAAGAATCTGAAAAAATGCGATAAAAGAGACTTAAAAAGAATTCGTGGTGGACTGAATTTCGCTTTGGCGTTTCACAATATGCGTAGTAATGAGCATTTTAGTAATGATAAATTTCGCATTTGGGGTTCAAAATCGGTGGAAATCGGTTATTATAACAACGTAAGATTATTGAAAGATAATAATTTATTACATCTGAATTACGGGCTTTCCTGGATGATGAATAAATTAAAAATGAAGGATAGTGATTATTTTGTAAACAATAACGGAATTACTGAAATTCAACCTTATAAAGTGCCTGTTATTAAGTCAAAATTCAAAACACATTATCTGATTTTGCCTATGAATTTGGAGCTTGATTTTACACCTATTTGCACCTATGAAGATAAAAAATATTATCCAATTCATAAAAGTTTCAGAGTAGGCGTAGGTGCGTACGCTGGGTTATTATTAAACAGTAAGCAAAAAGTAAAATACAGAGCATCGGGTAGCACGCATAAAGAATTAAATTTCAATAGAATGAATGTAAATGAATGGATTTATGGAGTATCAGCACATATTGGGATAGGAAGTGGTGTTTTTTATGCTCGATACAGCTTAGTGCCCTTGTTTAGAAATAACCCTACCAATGAATATCCTTTCTCAATAGGAATGCGTTGGGGGGGATAATCATAAATATTCTTCTCAATTTTTGAAAATATAAAAATTTGTTTATCAAATAATTTTGAATCAGTCCTAGAGAAAAACAGCCTTCAATTAGATGGCTGTTTTTCATTTGCTTTAAGTTTACTACCTCAATAGAATGGTTTTACTAATTATTTATCTGAAATAAAATTCACTTCTTATTTTAACTGAAAAAATAGTACTTTTGTACCCAACTCAAAAAAATGTATAATAATGCTACGAAAATTAAAATTATTAGCTGTGGTTGTTTTCGTGTTTTCTTGTACGAAAACAGAAATTAAATACAAGGATGTTGAAAAGTTAATAGAATATCCTATCACCGAAGTTCAAAAAATAAACATTTCAGACATTCAAAAATTGGGTAATGAAATGTTTACTAAAAAGGACGAAGAAATAATTGATGACCAAAAAATACTTTACAACAAAGATTTGAGAGGTTTCAAAATAAATGAAATGTTGGAAATTAAATTGCTGGGCAATAATAAATATCGTATCCGTAATTTTTTACCCCATACATTTAAAAATCTGGAACTTATCATTAGTAATGACAGTTTTTCATCGCCTATTCCAATTGCTTCATTTGATGAATTTCCAGCATTGTACGAATATGAAGGAGTGCTTCCTTTTTCTGAAAAAGAAACTTTTTTTATAGATAAAAAAGGGGAAAAAGTTTCTGTTGAAAATTTTCAAAATATACCAATATCCGATTTAAACTTGTATTTTGAAACCAATGACCCAATGTTTGCCAAAATTAAGAGCATTCGCTTGGAAACGTTTTATACCTTTGCTGATTATAAACAACCCGGAAAATGGGATAAAGTTACGGTAGATGATGCCAAAAATTACCTACCCTTAGTACTGAATATGGCGTATGTTTTTAGTTCTGATGCTTTTGAAAAGGCTATATTGGAAGCTCCTTATGATTTTACAGATAACAAAAAAGTATTAGACCGAAAGCAAGTTATAAAAAGTTTAAGAACCCCACCGAGGCAAATACTTGGTATTATTATTGAGCCAGGAACAGGTGGCTTGGGCGGAGGAAGTACTTTTGGTGTGCGAAGAGAGTATATCAATAATCCGAAAAATGCCTTTTATAAAGAAATCAATTTAAACGACCGATGGGGAAGTGGCTTAGTAACTAACGTTTGGATACACGAATTTGGTCACGTTGCTGGGTATGGTCACGATGGTAATATGACCTATTTTGCAGGAAAAGGAGCTGATGCCCAAGGATTAGTCCCTATTACGATGGCTTTGTATCAAAAAATGCTATTAGCAAAAGAACTTCCGTTTAACGAATATCCATATTAGTCTCGATGAAAAAAATAATTATATCATTCCTAACGTTAGCCGTAATGGGCTGTACCAAAGTAAACGAAGAAATCGTTGAAAATATTATAGAAAAATACCCAAAAGCTGTTGAGGAGAATTCTGTTTCTTATTATTTGGAAGAAGATAAACCGATATTAGCGCTTAAAAAATCAGATGAACGTTTTATTGCTATTAGTCAATATGATAATTCTATTTTTTTAGGGGTAGAAACAACCACAGAGGATAAAAAAAGTTATTCAATACAAAAATTGGATACTCAAAACGGGAATTTGACCCAAATTATTACCGATTTATCTCACATAAAGGATATAGCTATTTCGGATAAATTCATTTTTGTAACCCAAAATAAAACCGTAAGAGCTTATAATAAAAATACTTACGAGTTAGAAGTAATTATTGGGAATGGTAACCAAAACGACCAAAATTTCGGGATGTTTAATACACAGGCTTTATTTCTTACCAATTCGCATTTATTGGTTAGAGACGAAAAACGTATTCGTTTTTTTAACTTGGCAGATATTACTGCATCGAATACAAAAAAAGTGCCTACCTTTTTAAAAACGGAAGTGTATAGTGGTAATGTGTCCTCCATAACAATCCACAACAATAAACTTTTTATGCTACGTGATTTGAACGGAAACAAAACTATTGACTTTTTTGATTTGAATGAAAAAGGATTTATTTCTGAAAATCAGCTTCGTACTAATTTCTTTTCAGTAGCTTCATATCAAGAGCAGTTATTTTCATTCCGAAATCATCTTTATTCCAGTTTGAAAGAAAAAGGATTGGGTAAACTTGATGAAAAGGCGAATATTGAATATCAGTATAAATCTCACAATAACAATCCTTTACAAGTACAACGATTTGTTTTTACCCAAGATAAGCTATACATCACTAACCAAAATGGTGGAGAAATAAGTGTTTTCAAAGTAAAAGATATTGTTTACAGAAAATATTAAGTAGCTGATTTTTTATAAAAAATTATCCGTTGTTTTGTCTTGAATTTAGAATTTTCAAGGGTGGGGGGTGAATGTGCCCAAAGTATTTTTTATCCTTTATTTTTTTAAATTACACCATAATATATTACCTTTGCGGACTTAATTTTTCATACACAAAAAAGATAAGAAAATGAATATCACGAAAGAGCAAATAGATGCCTTAAATGCTGTAATTACAGTAACGATTGATCGTGCAGATTATAGCGAAAAAGTAGAAAAAGTACTTACCAACTACAAAAAAACAGCTAATGTTCCAGGGTTTCGTAAAGGACACGTGCCTTTGGGAATGATAAAAAAACAATACGGAAAAGCCGTATTGGTAGATGAAGTAAATAAATTATTGCAAGAGGCTTTAAACAAATATCTTACCGACGAAAAATTAGATATTTTAGGAAATCCGCTACCCAAAAATCAAGACGATTTTAATTGGGATGCCGATACCTTTACATTTGAATTTGAAGTCGGATTGGCACCAGCTTTTGAAATTGATTTGAAACCTAAACAAGGTATTACACATTACGAAATTTCTGCCGATGACAAAACCATAGACAATCAAGTGGAGCGTATCGCAAAACAATTTGGAAAATTAGTAAGTAAAGGAGAAGTAACTCAAGAAAAAGATATTGAAATTACAGGAACATTCTTCAATGAAGCTAAAAATATCGACAATAAAGCTACCTTTGCTTTAGAAAAACTTTCGGAGAAAAACGCAGAGACCTTTATAGGTAAAAAAATAGGAGACCAATTTCAATTACAATCTAAACAACTTTTCAAGGATTCACACGATTTAATGCACTTCTTGAAAGTTTCGCACGATGAAGCTCATCATTTAGATGTGGAATTAACTTTCACCCTAGAAGAGGTAAATATTCGTGAAAAAGCTACCCTAAATGAAGAACTTTTCGATAAATTGTTTCCCGAAGGAACAGTAACCTCTGAGAAAGAATTACGTGAAAAGATAAAAGAAAATGCTGAGTTTCAGTACGCAGAACAAGCCGACCAACAATTGTTTAATGAGGTTACCGATTATTTGGTTGAAAATACCAAGTTTGACTTGCCAAGCGAATTTCTTAAAAAATGGTTGCGCACCGCTGGTGAAAAAGAGCTTTCTGCCGAAGAAGCAGAAGTTGAATATGAACAATCAGAAAAAGGATTGCGCTATCAACTTATAGAAACCAAGTTGTTGACTGATAATAATTTGACTCCAACTTTTGAGGAACTCAAAAAATATACAGAAGATTACATTCGAAATCAAATGACGCAATACGGGATGTATAACAGTGATGAACATTATGTTAACGACATCGTAAAACGCGTACTTTCTAACAAAGATGAAGTTATGCGATTGAACCAACAATTGGTACACAATAAATTATTGAACTTCTACAAAGAAAACGTTACTTTAAACACTAAAAAAGTAAATTTTGACGAATTTGTAAAGGAAGTTTACGGTAAAGAGTAATTTGAAACGATAAAGAAACGTTCGACAAATTACATATTTGTTAACTAAAAAATACTATCTTTGAGGCGTTAAATACAATTTAGCGCCTTTTTTTAACTAATTTAATAGCTATGAATTACGGAAAAGAATTTAAAAAATACGCTACCAAACATAGGGGGATCAATAGCTTATATTTTGATAAAGTGGTAAGCAGTATGACACCCTATATTGTGGAAGAACGCCAACTTAATGTTGCTCAAATGGACGTTTTTTCAAGATTGATGATGGACAGAATCATTTTTCTAGGAACAGATGTGAACGACCATATGGCGAACATTATTCAAGCTCAATTGTTGTTTTTGGAGAGTGTTGATAATGCTAAAGATATTCAAATCTACATCAATTCCCCTGGAGGAAGTGTTTATGCTGGACTTGGAATTTATGACACAATGCAATTCATAAAGCCTGATGTAGCTACCATTTGTACAGGTATGGCGGCCTCAATGGGAGCGGTTTTGCTTTGTGCTGGTGCAGCAGGAAAACGTTCTGCTCTACCGCACTCACGAGTGATGATTCATCAGCCTTCAGGAGGGGCACAAGGAGTGGCTACTGATATGGAAATCAACTTAAAAGAGATGTTAAAACTTAAAGATGAACTTTATCAGATTATAGCTAATCATTCAGGGCAACCTTTTGATAAAGTATATAAAGACTCTGAACGTGATTATTGGATGAAAGCCGAGGAAGCAAAAGCCTATGGTATGATTGATGAAGTTTTAGTTAGAAAATAATTGAAAATTAAGAACAAAAATCTATCTCACTAAAAGTTTCTTGAAACTTTACAAAATATGGCAAAAAAAAGAACTGAAGAATACTGCTTTTTTTGTGGTCGTCCAGAGTCAGAAACTGAAATGATTATCAATGGATTGGAAGCAAAAATATGCAATTATTGTGTAGAACAAGCTCACGAATTGCTAATGGTTGAAGCAGGTTATCAAAGCAAAGATAAAGCCTTTTCGGATAATGAAATTACATTGAAAAAGCCTAAAGAAATTAAGGCTTTTTTAGACCAATATGTCATTGGGCAAGATTTCACCAAAAAAGTGCTTTCTGTGGCGGTTTATAATCACTACAAGCGTTTACAACAACAAAACGGTGAAGATGATGTTGAAATTCAGAAAAGTAATATTGTAATTGTAGGGCAAACAGGAACAGGTAAAACGCTTATAGCTAAAACGATAGCTAAGATGTTAAACGTTCCGTTAGCCATTGTAGATGCTACAGTACTTACCGAAGCGGGTTACGTGGGCGAAGATGTTGAGAGCATATTAACTCGACTGCTACAAGCCGCTGATTATGATGTAGCAAAGGCAGAAAAGGGGATTGTTTTTATTGATGAAATTGATAAAATTGCTAGAAAAAGTGACAATCCATCTATTACCAGAGATGTATCGGGTGAAGGGGTACAACAAGCTCTTTTGAAATTATTGGAGGGTTCAGTAGTAAACGTTCCACCCAAAGGAGGACGAAAGCACCCCGATCAAAAATATATTGAAGTGAATACCGAGCATATTCTTTTTATCGCTGGGGGAGCTTTTGATGGTATCGAACGTATCATATCTAAGCGGTTAAATATGCAAGCTGTTGGATATAATAGTTCAAAGTCGGCACAGATTGATACTAAAAACTTGATGCAGTACTTGATTCCTAAAGATTTAAAAGACTTTGGTTTAATCCCTGAAATTATCGGGCGTTTGCCGGTCTTGACCTATATGAATCCACTGGACAAGGAAACACTACGTATGATACTTACCCAGCCCAAAAATGCTATTATCAAGCAATATACAAAGTTGTTTGAGATGGACGGGATTGCCTTTGAAATTACCGATGAAGCTTTGGATTTTATCGTTGAAAAAGCAATGGAATATAAGTTAGGGGCTCGTGGGCTTCGTTCACTTTGTGAGAATATCTTAACCGATGCTATGTTTGAAATGCCAAGTTCTCAGGAAAATCATTTGACTATTACTAAAACATACGCAGAAGAAAAGCTTAAAAAACTCAATCATTTATCATAAATTGGATTGATTTTTTTGGACACTCAATAAAATACAAACACGGCTGAATTGCCGTGTTTTTTATTGTAATTCTCATAGTTTGCTTCTTTTTGGCTATCAAATGATTAGAAGATTATTTGTCTTTTCTATAGCTGTTATAACTAAGTAATTCTGTTTTTTGTTCTTTTACTGACAGAGAATTAGTAACTTTGCAAGTGGTTTGTTAGGGCTGAAATACAAAGACTATATGTATGCGTTAGATATAGTCAGTAAAACCGCTAAAAAAGTGAATACTCAAAAGGGAGGTTCGTCGTATCCCATTGATATTTTTTCTGAATTAGAGGATTTTTTGCAAGAAAATAATATTGAATTATAAATTTAAACATTAAACCATAAATATTGAACATTCAGATATGGATTATTTAGAACAATTGGAGGCAGAAGCCATACATATATTCCGCGAGGTTGGTGGTCAGTTCGAGAAACCAGCGTTGCTTTTCAGTGGTGGGAAAGACTCCATCGTGTTGGTACACTTGGCTCTGAAGGCGTTTCGTCCGTGTAAGTTTCCGTTTCCGCTTGTGCATATCGATACGGGGCATAATTTCCAAGAAGCGTTGGATTTTCGTGATAATTTAGTGAAGAAACTCGGTGAGCGACTCATCGTCCGCAAGGTAGAAGACACCATTAAAGCAAAGGGCTTGACCGAACCCAAAGGAAAGTTTGCAAGTCGTAATGCCTTACAATCTTACACTTTGTTGGATACCATCGAAGAATTTGAGTTTGATGCTTGTATCGGTGGAGCAAGACGCGATGAGGAGAAAGCTCGTGCCAAGGAACGAATTTTTTCCGTGCGTGACGACTTTGGCGGTTGGGACCCGAAATTACAACGCCCCGAGCTTTGGCACACCTATAACGGAAAGATACACAAAGGCGAAAACGTGCGTGTGTTTCCTATTAGCAATTGGACGGAGTTGGACGTTTGGAACTACATTCGTCGTGAAAAAATAGAACTACCGAGTGTGTATTTCTCGCACGAACGCGAAGTAATTGACCACAACGGACAGCTGATTGCTGTTTCGCCATATATTCAGATTGACGAAAATGACGTGATAGTAAAACGTAAAGTACGTTACCGAACCGTTGGGGATATGACCTGTACGGCAGCGGTAGAGTCCGAAGCCTATCAGATTGATGATATTATCAACGAAATTACCGCCACCCGAACCAGTGAGCGAGGAGAAACCCGAATTGACGACCGAATCTCCGAAGCTGCAATGGAAGACAGAAAAAAAAGCGGATATTTTTAGTTTTCAAATACATAACTAAATTAACAAAGAACATCGTTTTGTTAGTTTTTTTTTAAGAAAAGAAGCAGTATCTTTGGTTTAGGAAACGTATAAAACAAAACTACTATGGGACGTCCTATATTTGAGTACACAAAAATGATTTTGGTAAAGGTGAGTTTCGATCCAGAATTGTTTTGTAAAGAACTTAAAAAGGCGATAGACAAACTTTTACCTTATGAGGTTGATGAGCTGAAGGTATGGCTCAGTACTTACACAGAAAATAAACCAGAATTGATGGAATGTCTGGTTTGCATAGAAAATTAGAAATGTTTTTTTGATCTTTTACCCTTTCCCGAGAATGTTCATTTCTCGGGATTTTTTTATTGATGAAATACTCGGTAAAGGGCAATATGATAAAGTTTTCTTACTTTTGCCGTTATTCTATGGAAATGGGTTGAAGTTGGAATACAATGGGAAATTTATTTAAAAGTAGAGTTTTCAGATTGTAAGGATGCTTTAACATCGTATGTATTCAAAATTGATAAATGGTTTTATTGTGATGAAGCAAATTTTAAGTACACAAAATCCTCTGGTTAAACAAAGTATATCTTTAGTGGAAAAGTCGAGAAATCGGAAAAAAACAGGACTTTTTCTAATTGAAGGAGTGCGTGAAATTTCTTTAGCATTGCAAGGAGGATATCAGCTTACGACTATTTTTTATCAAAAAGAGATTTTCCTAAAAGAGAATCTGTCAACTTTATTACAACAAATTGGAGATAGGGTAGAGGTCATTGAAATTTCTAAAGAGGTTTACGCTAAACTTAGTTACAGAAGTTCTACTGAGGGAGTTTTAGCAATAGCCCAAGCTAAAAAACACCAGTTGGAGAATGTAGTTTTTCAGAGTAATAATCCACTTATTTTAGTAGCCGAAGCTCCTGAAAAACCTGGGAATATTGGCGCTATTTTAAGAACGGCAGATGCCGCTGGGGTTGATGCCGTACTAATTGCCAATCCGAAAACAGATTTATATAACCCTAATATTATTCGTTCCAGCGTTGGGTGTGTGTTTACCAATCAAATAGCTTGTGGTACAACCCAGCAAATTATCCATTTTTTGAAACAAAATAAATTAAATATTTTTTGCGCAGCACTTTCAGCTTCAAAGTCTTATACTGAGGTTGATTTTAGTCAAGGGTGTGCTATTGTGGTAGGTACAGAAGATGAGGGGTTAACTCAGCAATGGCTTGAAAACAGTTCTCAAAACATCATCATTCCGATGGAAGGGGTTATTGATTCTATGAATGTGTCGGTTGCGGCAGCGATTCTGATTTTTGAAGCCAAACGTCAACGAAAAGGTATTAAATTATAAAAAAAACCGCCCATTTTAGGCGGAAAAAAAATGTCGGGATGACTGGACTCGAACCAGCGACCACACGCACCCCATACGTGTACGCTACCAACTGCGCCACATCCCGATTTTGAGTTGGCAAATATAAGTAAAATACAATATGTAGCCTAATGATTTTTGAAAAAAATGATTTTAGCATATTCAACTCCCAAGAGTAATTTTTTATTTCACGAATTTATAAAATAAATGAGACCTTTGCACAGTAAAAAATGCTTAGGTTCCATTAGTAAGTGCAATTTTTTAGGATAGTTTTTCTCTCTTTTTTCTTTGGGCTAACCCAAAGAAAAAAGAGAGAAAGTAAAAAAACTTTCTCCCTTCAAAAAAATGTTATTTCTTCGTCAAGTAGCCATATAAGACAATGAGGTATAAATATTTAACGTTGGAACAAGGATACGAAATAAAAACATATCTTAAATGCAATATCACAAAAATTTATTGATGAGCAATTGAGCGTCTCAGAAAGGACATCAGATCAAGCGAACGCCACAGGACAAACGCTTCTCAACCTTTGAACCCGATACCAACGTGAAAGACGTCTACAAGTTCGACTTACTGATGTTGGAGCAGTTTGCGGGGGAAAGCACGTAATATGTCGGCGATATTGATGTCGCCAACATCAAAAAACCACGGTTAAAACGCCGTGGTTTTGTGTTTTTGTAATACCTTTGTGCTCGATGATGAAATCCTCAAAAAATGTACATTTCATTTTGAATTTTGGTACATTTGGTTTTGCGGATTATAGAAAACAGGAAGTTATCCCAAAAGTAGCAGCTCTTGTAGAAGACAAAATTCGATAGAAATATTGGTCACCCCCAGCACATTGTGGCTAGTAGCTTATGTTTCAAAAGCTTTGACTGATTTTTTCAGTATTATGCCCAAATTAAAGTTTGATATTTTTTGCGCGTTTAACCTGCTTCATTAGTGCTTTCTGAATTATATTCCTATTTCTTTAAAGTAGGTATAAAACAAAAAAGATTATCTAATTCTAGATAATCTTTTCAGAGCGGGAGACGAGGTTCGAACTCGCGACATTCAGCTTGGAAGGCTGACGCTCTACCAACTGAGCTACTCCCGCCTTTTCAATTTTACGAGTGCAAATATATAGGGTTTTTCCCAAACTTCCAAATAAAAAATGATATTTTTTTATTCATTTTTATAATTAACTAAAAATCAGAATGAATAAAATTAACCTCAGCATACTTTATCTCTAAAAACATTCCATTTTTTTTCGGATAGCCCTCTTTTTATTGGATTTACAAAACATCATAAAACCAAAGCAGGTGGTAATTTATACCGCTTGTTTGGGTTTGCTCTAATATTGGGCTATGGGTTGTCATTTTTGGCTTGGGCTTTTTTAACCTCTTCAATGTGTACTTGGAGCTCCTTTCCGTATTTGGATTTGGCAACTTCAGGTGAGAGCTTATTATACACCGAATCCAAATATTTTACATTGGCATCAAAAATATCCGTTAGGGCAATGTAAGGCGCTACGTACGAATCGGAATGATTTATCGCGTAATTTACTGAGAATAAATATTTGCGAAGCGTATTCTTTTCAGATAATTCTTTGAGAGAATCCACCTTTTGAGATTGTCCTTCTTTAACAGCATTAATTTGTTGTTCGAGTAATTCCATATTTCGAGTACCAAATTTGCGCATCATCTTATTGTATTGCTCCAATATTTTTTGCGATTCCGAGCCACTTACTTTTGCATTGATATCGAACATTTTGTGCGTACTTTCGATGGTAATTTTGGTAGGTTCGCCAAAGAAAAGTAAACGATCACCAAAATCTGTCCCTTCTTGTTTGTTTAAATCTAAATAGATATAGAAAATTTCTGGACTTTCAAGAGGAGTTACAAAACGAAATTTCCCTTCGCCTTTGGCTACCATTGAATCTAAATTGACTAATTTTCCTTCATCGTAGCGTTGTAAAAAAACAGTTCCTTTTTTTAGTCCTTCAATATTTCCTTCTACAATCATTTGTTGGCTATCATCGGCACAGGCAAAAAAAGCGAATGGCACTAAAAATGTCAAAATTATCTTCTTCATAAAAAATCGGTTACTAAAATTATCGTCAAAAATAGTTTTTTTATTACATATTTACTCGTAAAAAGTGTGTTTATTGCATTTGAGAAGCTATTTCCATCAAATATGCCGATAGCATTGCTCCGTAAGTACCTACTACATAGCCTAAAACAGCTAAAAGTACGCCCACGGTTGCTAGTGAAGGATGGAAAGCAGAAGCTACTACTGGTGCTGAAGCAGCCCCTCCTACGTTGGCTTTACTACCTACTGCCAAAAAGAAATAGGGCGCACGGATAATTTTGGCTACCAAAAACATCACCAACACGTGAATAGCCATCCAAATCAGCCCCACTAAAAGCAAACCTGGATTATCAAAAACTTGCGTAAGGTTCATTTTCATACCGATAGTTGCCACCAATACGTAGATAAACACACTACCGAGTTTGCTGGCTCCGGCACCCTCATAATTACGAGCTTTGGTAAAAGAAAGCAAAATGCCGATGAGCGTAGCAAAGGTAACTAACCAAAAGAATGTATCACCAAAAAAGGAAGTAGCACTTTGTGCATTACGTATCGATTCGAAATTGGATTTGAGAAAGTCAGTGATGATGTCTGCACCGAAATGTGATAGTCCTACTCCTCCAAAGGCTAATGCTAACATTACCTTGTAATCGACCAAAGTAGGTTGTTTTTTCGTCTTTTCAGAAAAGGAAATTACCCGATTTTTTAAATCTTCAATAGATGAGTTATCGGCTTTTAGCCATCGGTCAATTTTATCCGATTTACCAATGCCAAAGAGTAAAAAAGCCATCCAAATGTTAGCCACCACAATGTCTACAATTACCATTGCTCCGTATTTTTCGGGGTTATATTTGTAAATTTCTAACATTGCGGCTTGGTTAGCCCCTCCACCTATCCAGCTTCCGGCTACGGTGGAAAGCCCCCGCCAAACGGCATCAGGTCCTATACCACCAACGGCTTCGGGCATAAAAGTTGAAACAATGAGTATGGCAAGTGGACCGCCAATGATAATTCCGAAAGTTCCTGCAAAAAACATAATCAATGCTTTAGCCCCTAAGTTAAAAACAGCTCGTAGGTCAATGCTTAAAGTTATCAAAATCAGCGCAGCAGGTAACAAATATCTACTGGATACAAAATATAAATTTGAAGTTTTGTTAGAAATAATACCCATTGAATTTAAAATTGCTGGTAACATATAGCAAATCAGCAATGCTGGAAAAATAGTGTAAAATACTTTCCAGAATTTTGTTTTTTGAGAGGAAGTATAAAATACAAATCCTAAACAAACCATTAGTAATCCCAATACAACGGCATCATTAGCAATTGGTAACTGCATTATAATATCATTTTTTATATTATTCTATGGGCGAAAATACTATTTTTTTTAATATTTGCTAACCTAAGAGTTTTTATTTCGAAAAAATGTGAATTATTTTGATTACCATAGCAGATTTCATTAAAGAGATACTTTTCAAAACTTAAAAGCAATAACCTAAAAAGTAAAATTCATTTTTTTGTTATGTGATTTTTAATAGTATTTTAACTTTTATTTAGATGTTTTATGTAGAGTAAAAAATTAAATTTGCTGAGAATCAAAAAACGAATTCATTATGAAAAAACTTTTAAATTTAGTTTTGGGATTGGCAATAGTTGCTTCCCTCACACATTGTAAAAAGGAGGAGTCCGAAAAGCATGATGACCTCAAGGTGGATACCGAGCAAGTTGAGGTAGTGTTAGGTAGTGCCAAAATGGTAAGCATTCAAGCAGGAAGTGGCAATTATAAGGTATTTTCACCTGATGCTTCAAGAGTTAAGGTAAATATTAAAGCCAATCAAGTGATGCTTGAAGGAGTTGCCGTAGGAGGACCAGTTGCCATTGAAATTACTGACGTGAAAACAAATCAAAAAAAATCAGTAGATGTAACTGTAGTTTATGCAGATATCGAACTTGCTGAAACTAAAATTAGTTTAGGTATAGGCAAATCGGAAAAGGTTAAAATTAAAGCAGGAAGCGGTTTTTATGAGCTTATCTACGCCAAACAATACACCGATTTTGTACACGCTCATATTGATAAAGAAAACTATTTGGTCGTTACTGGAAAAGCCTCCGGAGAAACCACAATTCAAGTGAGAGACCAAAAAACACAAAAAACAGCAGACCTAAAAGTAGTTGTAGGTAAATAACTCTCTCTTAAAACATTAAAAATAAGCTCAATAGTTTATATTGAGCTTATTTTATTTATCTAAAAATCAACGCTTTGACAGAAATTAAACGTGTAAAAAGCAATATTTCTGTCATTTTTTGTTTTATTTGCGTATATTTAGCCGATTTTTAGTTGATATAAAGCGAAACTATGCCTAAAATTTTAATCATTGAAGACGAAGCTGCCATCCGCCGAGTGTTGGCAAAAATTCTCACCGAAGAGAATAAAAATTATGAAATTGATGAAGCTATCGACGGTTTAGAGGGCATCGAAAAGATAAAAAAAGAAGATTATGACCTGATATTGTGTGATATCAAAATGCCAAAATCAGACGGTATGGAGGTACTCGAATCTGCCAAAAAAATCAAACCTGAAATTCCTATCGTGATGATTTCAGGACACGGTGATTTGGAAACAGCCGTTAATACAATGCGTTTAGGGGCTTACGATTATATATCGAAACCCCCTGATTTGAATCGATTGCTAAATACTGTTCGAAATGCCTTAGACCGCAAAGAGTTAGTTGTTGAAAATAAACGCCTTAAAAAGAAAATCGGAAAAAATTATCAAATGATAGGGCAAAGCCCTGCCTTAGAGCAAATACGCCAAATCATACAAAAAGTAGCACCAACAGAGGCAAGAGTGCTCATTACAGGTTCAAACGGTACAGGTAAAGAACTGGTGGCTCACGCCTTGCATAACCAAAGTGAACGTGCCGATGCCCCTATGATTGAAGTCAACTGCGCTGCTATTCCTTCCGAACTAATAGAAAGTGAGCTTTTTGGACATATCAAAGGCGCTTTTACTTCGGCAGTTAAAGATCGTGCTGGAAAATTTGAAGCAGCCAATAAAGGGACTATATTTTTAGATGAAATTGGTGATATGAGCCTGTCGGCACAAGCCAAAGTATTACGCGCCTTACAAGAAAATAAAATTGCTCGAGTAGGAAGCGATAAAGATATTGAGGTAGATGTACGGGTGGTTGCAGCTACCAATAAAGATTTGAAAAAAGAAATTGCAGAGGGGCGTTTCCGTGAAGATTTATATCATCGTTTGGCGGTAATTCTCATTAAAGTACCTGCTTTGAACGAACGTAGAGAAGATATTCCGCTTCTTATTGAACATTTCTCAAAAAAAATTGCAGAGGAACAAGGTATCAGTCCGAAAAAATTCAGCGATAAAGCAATAAAATTATTACAACAATATGATTGGACGGGGAATATCCGCGAATTGAGAAATGTTACCGAACGCCTCATCATTTTAGGAGGAAAAGAAATTTCAGAAGATGATGTTAAAGCATTTGCAGGTAAGTAATTATGAGAAAAAGAGGACTCAAATTTCTACGCTGGGGCATCGGATTTTTCATTGTAGTGTTGCTCTTGGTTGTGGGTAGCTACCAATATATCGAATGGCATACTCAAGGCACTACATACGACCATATTTCTGAAGTACCGCACAATAAAGTAGGGGTGGTTCTTGGCACTTCTCCTTATCTGAAAAGTGGGGCTGCCAATCCTTATTTTCAATATCGGATTGATGCTGCCGTGGCTTTATTCAACGCTCAAAAGATTGATTTTATCTTAGTTAGTGGTGATAATGCTACGGTACAATACAATGAACCTAAGGCTTTTAAGAAAGCTTTAATCAACAAAGGGATTCCTAAAGAGAAAATTTTCTTGGATTATGCTGGATTTAGGACTTTGGATTCAATGATTCGAGCTTATGAAGTATTCGGACAAGAAAAATTTACCGTAATTTCCCAAAAATTTCACAACCAAAGGGCTGTTTTTATCGCACGTCAAAAAAATATACAAGCCGTTGGATTTAACGCCACAGACTTGCCTTCGCATTTAGGAATTAAAACGCAAATTCGGGAGTATTTAGCGCGAACTAAAGTATTTTTTGATTTGATTTTTTCAGTTCAGCCCAAATTTTTAGGAGAAAAGATTGAAATTAAATAACTTATTTACCTAAAAACTATGTTCGCTTTATGTAAAAAAGAAATCCGTTATTTTTTTACTTCGCCCATTGGGTGGACAGTTGTAGCCATATCGGTAATCCTCAATGGATTGTTTTTATGGATTTTACAAACAGATTACAATATTTTCAATAATGGTTTTGCTGATTTGTTACCTTTTTTCAAACTTTCATCTTGGATGTTTGTTTTTTTAATTCCTGCACTGACTATGCGTAGCATTTCAGAAGAAAAGAAAAACGGAATGTTAGGATTATTGCTGACCAAGCCGATAAGTACCATAGCCTTGGTTTTTGGAAAATATTTAGGAATTTTATTTCTGATACTAATTCTTTTAATCCCTTCATTGTTATATGTATATATGCTTTGGCAGTTGGGCAACCCTGTTGGCAATTTAGATGTTGCTACTACCATAGGTTCATACATAGCCCTTTTTCTACTAGCCTCCACCTTTGCGGCGGTAGGTTTGTGGGCTTCGGCGGTAAGTAACAACCAAATTGTATCATTTGTAATCGCTACATTTTTATGTTTTTTCTTGTTTTTTGGGTTAGACGCTATTGTTCAAATGATTTTTCCAAATGTAATGTATGGTTTGGGCTTTCAATCTCATTTTGATGCTATTAGTCGAGGAGTGATTGATAGTCGTAATCTGCTGTATTTTATATCAGTATCTGTATTTTTTATTATCATCACTTCACTTTTTATAAAATCGTATAAAAGATGAAAAATACTAAGGATTTAGCCGTACAAGCCATTTTTGCCTTTTTAGGACTTTTAGCTATCAATCTGTTAGCCAATTTCTTCTTTTTCAGATGGGATATTACAGAAGATAAACGCTATACGCTTTCTGAAACTTCTCGCCGGACCCTAAAAAAGATAGAAACTCCTATTCTCATTGAAGTACTTTTGAAAGGTGACATTCCGCCTACATTCAAAAAACTTCAAACCGAAACAATGCAACTGTTGGAAGAATACGTTTCAGAAAATAATCACATCCGTGTACAATTTATCAATCCGTTAGAAGGAGAATCTAATCCTGAACAAACCCTCAATGAGCTAACTCAAATGGGGCTTACCCCATTGCAAATCACACAATCAGAGGCAGGTAAATCTTCCATTGCTCATATTTTCCCGTGGGCGATTATCAACGATGGAATTCACACAGAAAAAGTCGCACTTTTTACCAACAGTATTGGGGCAACCGACCAAGAACAAGTACAACGTTCGGTACAGCGTTTGGAATATAATTTTACCGATGCACTGCACAAACTCACCCTTGAAAAACAAAAGAAAATAGCGGTTTTAAAAAGTAATGGCACTCTGGAAGATCTCTATATTGCTGATTTTTTGAAAACGGCTGGAAATTATTATCGTATTGCTCCTTTTTCTTTGGATTCGGTGGCGGTAAACCCCGAAAAAACACTACAACAGCTCAATGAATTTGATTTGTTATTGATTGCAAAGCCTACCCAGCCTTTTACCGATGTCCAAAAGCAAGTTGTTGATCAATTTATTATGCAAGGCGGAAAAACGCTTTGGATGGTGGAACAAGTAAATATTGGTATAGAAGACTTATACAATGCTCAAGGAACAGCTATGGCAATGCCTGTAGATTTGAATTTAGGTGATATGTTTTTTCAATACGGATTTCGGTTAAACTACAACCTAATCAACGATTTGTATTTTACAGAAATTGTTATTGCTAGTGGTCAAGGCAACCAATCACGCTATTTACCTTTACCTTGGTTATATCACCCAATGGTGATTTCCAAAAACAATCATCTCATCAATAAAAACCTCGATGCCACACGTTTACAATTTGCCAATAGTATTGACACTTTACAAAACGGTATTCAAAAAACCATTTTACTTAGTAGCTCAGCTCTATCGAAAGTTGAGGGCACTCCTCGAGAAATCAGTTTGAAAATTGATCCTAAGAAGATGGATAAAGCAGGTTATAACCAAGGAAACTTTCCTGTATCAGTACTTTTGGAAGGGCAATTTAATTCGGTTTACAAAAATCGAATTCCTCCCATTGAAATGAAAGACCAAAAAGAAGTTAGTTCTTACACCAAAATGATGGTGATTTCAGATGGTGATTTTATTAAAAATGAAATTGCCTCCAATACCCCTTTAGAATTGGGTTACGACAAATGGACGCATAAATTCTATGATAATAAATCATTCTTAATGAATGCTTTAAACTATCTTCTAGATGAAAATGATTTGCTTACCTTACGTAACAAAAAGGTACAACTTGCTTTTTTAGATAAATCCAAAATAGAAGACAACCAAAAGGCTTGGCAACTAAAAAGTATCTTATTGCCTTTGCTTATTGTGTTAATATTATCGTTTTTAGTTAAAATCTATCACAAAAAAACATATTCAAGGTAATTATTTTTCAAAAATATTTTTCTCTAACGTAAAATTAAAATATCTTTGTCAAGTTGAAAGAGAAGTATTAAAAAAGAAACACGCATAAATAAGATGAAGTTTATTGTATCAAGTTCGTTATTACTAAAAAAATTACAAGTCATCGGTGGGGTTATCAATAATAGTAACACAATGCCGATTCTTGACAATTTTTTGTTTGAATTGACTACCAACGCTTTAACCATTTCAGCTTCAGATTTAGAAACCACTGTAAGAGGAGTTTTGGAAGTAGAATCTGACAGTGAAGGAAGCATAGCTGTTCCTGCCAAATTATTGGTGGATATCCTTAAAACTTTTGCGGAACAACCTTTGACTTTTATCGTTAAAGACAACAACACTATTGAAATTAGTTCTACACACGGTAAATATTCCTTAGCGTATTTGAATGGTGAAGAATTTCCGAGCCCTGTAAATTTGCCTGAGGCTAACAAGGTAAGCATTTTGGGTGATGTTTTGGCGACAGCCATACAAAAAACCATTTTCGCTGTAGGAAACGATGATTTACGCCCAGTAATGAGCGGAATTTTCTTCGAATTTAGCACTGAAGGATTAACTTTCGTAGGTACAGATGCGCATAAATTAGTCAAATATCACCGTTCAGACATTAAAGCTAACGAAACTTCGGAATTTATTATGCCTAAAAAACCTTTGAACCTCTTGAAAGGAATTTTAGCAGGAAGTGAAAGCGAAGTAACTATTGAATATAACGAAAGTAATGCAAAGTTTTCGTTCGATAATATGGAGTTTATCTGTCGTTTGATAGATGGAAAATACCCAAATTATGATGCTGTTATTCCGAAAGAAAATCCGAATAAACTTACTATTAATCGTACACAATTTTTAAGTTCGGCACGTCGGGTAGCGATATTCTCAAATAAAACGACACACCAAATCCGACTTAAAATTGCTGGGGCTGACCTACAAATTTCGGCAGAAGATGTAGATTATAGCAATAAGGCAGAAGAACGATTAACGTGTGATTATCAGGGTGATGATATGGAAATCGGCTTTAATTCTAGATTTTTGGTAGAAATGCTTAATAATTTAGATGCCGATGAGGTAATGCTTGAAATGTCAATGCCAAATCGGGCTGGGATTTTAACCCCCATTGATGGATTAGACCCTGGTGAAAAAGTGCTTATGTTGGCAATGCCTATTATGCTTAACAACAATATATAAAATTAAAATTTTAAGCTAATTCATTATAAAATCTCTGATTTTTGTCAGGGATTTTTTTATTTTTTAAAAAAGGTAATGTACTGAAAAAAATAGTTGGTAATTATTACATTACTCTTATTAGACCGAAGTATAGGATGTACTTTAAAATTTACATACCTATCCCCCCCCAGCTTTGGCTCCATTGCCCCATCCTTTGTTTGAGTGGAACAATAAAGTGGGGCGAGAGTTTTCAACTTAAAAGGTGTTCTATTAGCTTAATAATCTTAATGTTAAAGCTAAGTGGAATATAAATATGTCTCGTCCTGAAAAAATGATACAGGATTAAACAACTAAAAAATTATTAATCAAGTGGTACAGTCTTACCAACTGTATCACTTTTTCTTTTATACAATTTAGGAACTAATTCCTGTTGGGTATGCATCTGTTTTGGGGTTAAAAAATGATTCGAAAAATGAGGTCTCTTTTCGTTGTATATTTTAATCACATCAGCTACCAACTTCTTTCTACATTGCAAATTTACATTAAATTTGTCAATATCATACTCTTGTTTCAAAATTCCATTGATTCTTTCCGCAATCGCATTCTCGTAAGGATCAGACTCTTGAGTCATACTACATCGGATATTATACTGATTTAAAACCTTTTGATAATCATCTGAACAATATTGCAACCCTCTATCTGAATGATGAATTAATTCCTCTATTTTTTCCTTTTTCAAAGCGGATTTTAAGGCTTTTAAACTGGAAGTACTAGCCAAAGAGTCCGACACATCATAGCCTACAATTTTCTTCGAATAAGCATCTGTAATCAAACTCAAATAAGCAGGATTTTCTCTGTTACCCAAGTAAGTAATGTCTGCTACCCAAAGTCGGTTAGGAGCTTTTACTTGATAATCTTTTATCAAATTAGTGTGTTTCCTAAAACGATGTAACGAGTTGGTCGTTTTATGATAACTTCTTTTAGGAATAATAAGTAAATGATTAGCTCTTAGTATATTAAAAAATTTATCTCTACCTATTTTTAACATTTTCAATTCCTCTTTTAAAAGAGAATAAAGTTTTCTTCCGCCCATTTTGGGACTGTGTTTTCTTATTTCTGCTACCATTGCCACTACTTGTTTTGCGTTGTTTTTACGCGTATCTCTACGCTTTAAATTGCGATAATAAACCTGTCTATCCACCCCGAACAGCTGACAGGCAAAACTTACTGTTTCTTGTTCTTTTTCTCGGAAAGTTTCGATAGTTCGGGGGGTGAGTTTTTTAGTTCGTGTATTTTATTTTTTTCAATAGGACTCACTGAATGTTTCACATTTCGTATATCAATTTGATATTCTTGTTGGGCAAGGTCAATCATCATATCGAAAATAATTGATTTCTTATCCGATACATAGGCTTGTCTTTCGAGCAGTGCTTTTTGTTTTTTTAGGAGTTTTACTTCTGCTTCAAGCTCCATTATCCTTTGTTCTGGTGATTTAGGCATATTTGATGGGGTTTGATTTTCCCAGTCAAAGTTACCAAATTTTCTCAACCAATTCATAACTGTACTTCGTGACTGAATGCCATATTTTTTACAGGCACCACAGGTCGATAAGCTGCCTGATTCAATCTCTTTTACAATATTGAGTTTAAAACTCATACTGTAATCTCGTTGAGTGCGTTTTACATATTTATCCATAATAACGATTTTTTTTGTATCGATATTTCAGGATAAGACAATAAGAATATAAAAAACGGCTTGTTTTTTTTAAAACAAGCCGTTTTTTTCAGACTAAAATATATTTTTGATAAGATGACTATTCTACCAAAGTCATTTCATCAACAATATGTTTGGCTCCAGAAAATTTATCAATTACCCAAAGCACATAACGAATATCTACGTTGATGGTACGTTGTAGTTTCGCATCAAAAATAACGTCTCCAGCCATCGCTTCAATGTTACCATCAAAAGCCAAACCGATAAGTTCTCCTTTTCCATTCATTACCGGCGAACCTGAATTTCCGCCCGTAATATCGTTATTGGTAAGGAAATTAACGTGCATTGTTCCGTCTTTATCCAAATATCTTCCAAAATCATTTTTTTCGTACATCTCGACCATACGTTTAGGCATATCGAATTCGGGGTCATTAGGTTTATATTTGGCAACCATTGACTTGAAAGTAGTATAGTTGTTAATGCTTGCATCTGCATTACGTTCGTCATTGGGCAGGGCTTTAACTGTACCGTAAGTCAATCGTAATGTAGAGTTGGCGTCGGGGTATTGAATACGACTTACCCCAGATTTACGCATTCCTTGAACAAATTTACGATATGCTTTTTGATAGCCATCTTCAAGTGAAGTAATGCTTTCTGATTTCTGGTTGTATGCAGTCATTAACGCCTTAGAAAGTTGTGTAAGCGGGTCGTTTTCCAATATTTTTGCATCAGGATTTTCCAAAAATTGGATATACTTTTCTTTGGAAGCAAAAATACTTTTTCCAAAGGCTTCTTCTACAAATTTTTTGAAATCACCTTGATAATCAGTGTAAATTTGTTTTACATACTGCGATACATTTGCTGCTTTTGATGCATACAATGTAAGTCCATCTGTTAAAATGGCTTTTTCCGTAGGGATATGCATTTCGTCATAAATAGCACTGAGGTTTTTGAAGCGTTCAAGTAGGGCTGTTTGTTGCTCTTTGGGGAGTTGCTCTAAGCGTTGCAATTGTAAAGCAATGGTATTGGGTACAGTAGCAAAATTAGTAGCACGTAATAGAGACATCAGATAATTTCGGTCTGCCGAATATTGATTCGTTTTCTCAAAATAATTCTGCATAGTGGGTAAAACCTGTGCATATTGGTCACGATTTTTCTTTCTATTGGCCCACTTAGCAAACTTTTTCTCGTATTTGCGTTTGGTTTCGGCGGTTTTATGTGCTGTGAGTGCCTCTATCATACCTTGTCTGTTTTTCCAATAATTGGCAATTTGAGCATATTTAGAAGCATACATTAAGCGGATGGCAGGGTCGGCATCCATAAACGGTTTCATAGCATCCATTGCTGTTTTTGAGGCTTCAACCCAAGCCGGATAAGCATATTTTACATTTTGATCCACCCAAAACGAAGGAACCCAACGGTTAGTACGCCCAGGATAGCCCAAAATCATTGCAAAATCATTTTCTTTAACTCCTCCGATGTTGATTTTTAAATAATTTTCAGTCCTTAAAGGAATGTTTTCAGGTGAATATTCTGCTGCATTTCCGTTTTTGTCGGTATATACACGGAATAGAGAAAAATCACCAGTTTGGCGAGGCCATTCCCAATTGTCAGTATCTCCACCGAATTTCCCGATGCTTTCGGTTGGGGTACCTACCAATCGAACATCTTTAAAATCTTGATAAACAAAGTAATAATATTCACTGCCTTGGAAGAAAGGACGCACGGAAACTACGTATTTTCCACCTCCGTCATTCTCTTTTTGAATTTTCGCCATTTCTCTGTTTAGCGCAGCTTCGCGTTCTTTTTCTGTCATTTGGTCGTTTACCACACCAAGCATACGCTCCGTTACATTATCCATACGCACAAAGAAACGCACAAAAAGCGACTGAGGTTTGATTTCGTCTTTATGCGTTGCAGCCCAAAATCCGTCACGTAGGTAGTTATTTTCGGGAGAAGATACCTCCGCAATTTGCCCATAACCGCAGTGGTGATTGGTAAGTACCAAACCATCTCTGGAGATGATACTTGCTGTACAACCGCCATTAAATTGCACGATGGCATCTTTTAAACTGTTTTTATTGATACTGTAAATTTCTTGGGCAGTGAGTTGAAGTCCCATTTTTTGCATATCTCGCTGATTGAGACGCTCAACAAACATCAAAAACCACATTCCTTCGTCGGCACGCATTATTGGTAATCCAACAAAGAACGTCATAATGAGTGTAAAAATCTTTTTCATCATTAAAAATTAAATTGTTATTTTATTATTGCGGCTAAAAATACGCGTATTTAAGTTTTCATTCAAAAGAACAAAGTTGTTTTATGTTTTTTTTAACATTTAAACTTTAAAATCAAACGCAAAACAAAAGTTAAAGCAATATTTTTCGCTATTTTTTTTCTGTTAAGAAACGATTTTGAGGTTCTTTTTGACTACATTTTCACAAAAACACTTTTTTATTTCAAAATATAATGTTAATTTTGAAAGCGAATTAAAGAATGTTATTCTTGTAAAATTTGTAATCAAGTTTGTTTAAGATGTAACTAAAAAGTAAAAGATAGCATTGATGCAACGAATAAAGGTATTTTTTCTAAATAAAAAAACACTGCGTTTTACCATTTGTTTTATGGTAGCCTTGTCGTTGTGGGTTTTGGCAAAGCTTTCAAAAACAACTCGGAAAGAGCTAACCGTTGCTATAAATGTTACCAACGTTCCAGATGATTTGTTTTTAATTGATAATCAATCCAATCATATAAAATTATTAGCGGAGGGAACAGGTTTTTCACTACTAAATTTTCAGAATAAAAAAGTTACCGAAATTCTTAATTTTCAAGATTTGAAAAAAATTGGCAAAAACGCCTATCAACTCACAGAAAATATTGGAGGAAAGTTAAAATCAAAATATCTTTCGGAGTTTAAAATCCAGAGCACGTATTCCGATAGCATTTTCCTTACTCTTGAACCACGTTTTACTAAAAAGATTCCAGTACAAGTTCATTCTCAATTGAATTTTGAAAAGGAATTTCAACTGCGCGAATTTCAACTTCAGCCTGATTCGGTGCTAGTTACAGGTGTCAAATCAGTGTTAGATACTATTACTCAAATCAATTTACAGATTCATAAGAAAAAGAGTATAAACGAAACATTTGAGCAAAGTTTTACGCTAAAAAATTCGGATTCTGTACATTACTTAACACCAAAAGTTAAAGTTAAAACCATTGTAGAGAAAGTAAGTGAACGCATTTTACAAGTGCCTATTTATGTGATAAATGCCCCAGAAAACACACAGGTTAAAGTTTTTCCAACCCAAGTGAGTGTACTTTGCGTAGGAAATTTTGAAACCTTAAAGGAATTGAACCCAGCTAACGTGCGTGTTGAGGCGGATTATGAAAACAAAAATGAGCAAGGTTCTTCACTATATTTAAAAGTGAAAACCGAAATAAAAGGTATAAAATTTAGCTTTTTAAAGGAAAATAAAGTCGATTTTTTAATTCGTAAACTATGATTGTGGGTTTAACAGGAGGAATCGGTAGCGGAAAAACAACAATTGCCAAAGTTTTTGAAGGCTTCGGTATTCCTGTTTTTTTATCTGATAATCAAGCTCATAAAATCGTTGAGAGCGACAAAGAAGTTATTGGTCAAATTAAAGCATTATTTGGAGAAGTCGCCTACACGCAAGGAAAATATAATCGCAAATACATCGCTGAAATTGTGTTTAAAGACAAGGGTTTGTTATCGAAACTCAATGCAATAGTACATCCTGCGGTAGCCCGACATTTCCAAGATTGGAAAGCTAATCAAAAGGCACCTTACGTTTTGATAGAGTCTGCCATTCTTTTTGAAAGCGGTCTTTATCGACATTGTGATTCTATTATCGCTATTGAAGCTCCTGAACAAGAGCGTATTGAACGCGTAATACAACGAGAGGGATGTACAAGGGAGTGGGTTGAGTCACGGATAAAAAATCAATGGAGCGATAGCCAACGCCGAGCGTTATCCGATTTTATTATTTTGAATAAAAACATAAGTGAAGCAACGTTAAAAGCAAAAGAAATACATCATAATTTAATGAAAAAAGTTCAGTAAACGTAATTTATTTAATCAAATAGTTAATTTAAAGTTAAAAAATTAACAGCTAATTCTTTTTTGCATTAGTTTTGTATAGTGAATAGGAAATTATTTATCATATTAATCATCTTAATGAGTTTCGCCTTAGTGGGGATTGTTCTGATTCAAGGGTATTGGATTAAGACTGCCATTGAGGATAAAGAGGAGGCTTTTTCGCATAGTGTGCGTCAGGCACTGAGCAATGTTACCACAGTTTTGGAGCAGCACGAAATCAATCGTTTTGCCTTAGGTATTGCTGAACTCAAAGAAAAAGACAGTTTATTCACGCTCAAAGGCTCTCAATGGCACGAATTTATGTTCGTGCAGGAAAACAAAAACACTAAAGAAACGTTCATTTACAAACACGGCATTTTAGAGGAAGATTATTCCGTTCCATCAAAGAGTTTTACGGGCTTCGACGGAGCTGATTCCACTACCATTAAAAACTACACCAGCAAGCAATCAATGCAGAATACTTGGGAAGGAGGCGTAGCTATGGACAATCAAATGCACCCTTCGGTAGGAATGTTTGAAAAAATAGGGAGGCTCTCAGCATTGGACAAAATTGCCATTGAGGAAATGTTCCGTAGCACTATTGACCTTAAACCCATTAACGACCGCATCACGCCTTTGCAGTTGGATTTGTTAATACGTCAAGAATTATTGCTTCGGAAATTGGATATTGATTTTGAGTATGCCATCTACCGCAAAGGAATTCTTTCAAATGTTCGTTCAAAATATTTTAATTTCAATGAGAAGAAAGAGTATAAAATGCCTTTGTTTTTTGACAATATGGGCGAGCCTGTATATGAATTGTCAGTGATTTTTCCTGAAAGAGAACAGTTTTTATTGTCATCAGTTATCGGAATTGCTTCGCTGTCTATCGTTTTTACCGTAATTATCATTGTAACATTTTCTATTACAGTAAATCAACTAATTACACAACGTAAAATTTCTCAAATTAAAACGGATTTTATCAATAATATGACTCACGAGTTCAAAACCCCAATAGCTGTAATCAATTTGGTTTTGGACACACTTAAAAATCCGATGAATTTGAATGACCCAGAAAAAGTACTCCGATATGTCTATATGTTGCGTGACGAAAACAAACGGATGCACTCACACGTGGAGAATATCCTCCAAATTTCGAAACTTGAAAAAGGCGAACTCAACATAGAAAAAGAGCCTTTAGACGCTCACGATTTGATTGAAAACGCAATTGCACACGTACATTTGATGATTGAAGATCGTCAAGGCAATATACGTACGCATTTAGAGGCTGAAAATTCGGATATTTCGGCAAATGAGTCTCATTTTACCAATGTGTTGGTTAATATTATGGAAAATGCCATAAAGTATTCGCCTAACGCCCCAGAAATTGATATTTACACTCAAAACGTGAATAATCAAATCATTATACGTATTCAAGATAAGGGGCAAGGAATGAGCAAAGCCGTTCTTAAAAAAGTTTTCGATAAATTCTATCGAGAGCATACAGGCGATTTACATAATGTAAAAGGACACGGTTTGGGCTTGGCTTACGTTAAAAGCATTGTAAAAAACCACAACGGAATGGTTTATGCTGAAAGTGAAAAAGGCAAAGGAAGCTCATTTATCATAAAAATGCCTGTAATTTAGTGAAGTAAAACAAAATGAAAAATACGAATAACAATTAAAATTAGGTTTATATGGATACAACGGTCAGTAAAAAAATTTTATTAGTAGAGGATGACCCAAACTTTGGAACAGTCCTTAAAGACTACTTGGTAATGAGCGGTTTTGATGTTGCCCTTGCTAAAAATGGTATGGAGGGCTTTGAGCGCTTTCGTAAAGAACCTTTCGATTTGTGCATCTTAGATGTTATGATGCCTTACAAGGACGGCTTTACTCTGGCTAAAGAAATTCGTGAGAAGAATGAAAAAATTCCAATCATTTTCCTAACGGCAAGAACAATGCGTGAGGATGTACTTAAAGGATACAAAGTAGGTGCTGATGATTATTTGAATAAACCTTTTGACTCCGAAATTCTACTGATGAAAATACGTTCTATGCTACAACGAAAAAATGTTGAAACCATAGCCGATAGTAAAAAATTTGAATTTGAAATAGGGGATTTCTTCTTGAATTCCAAACTTCGTTTTTTGAAATATAAAGATGAAGAGCCTATCAAACTTTCACCCAAAGAAAATGAGCTTTTGCGTCTTTTAGCTTTACACGAAAACGACTTGATGCCTCGTGATTTGGCTCTTAATAAAATTTGGAAAGATGATAATTATTTCACTTCCAGAAGTATGGACGTTTATATTGCGAAATTAAGGAAATACCTTAAAGATGATGAACGAGTGGAAATCGTAAACATTCACGGAGAAGGTTTCCGACTGATTACTAATCGAGAAGATGAATACATTTAGAAAATCATTATTTTGACAAATCGCTTTAAAATAAAAGAGTTACGAGGTTCAATGCTTTGTAACTCTTTTTAATTTTCATCAGAAAATATGGTTATAATCCAAAATCTGATTAAGTTTTAGAGTTTAACTAACCCAATGAGAAATATCAAAAATTGATATAAAATTTGTAATATCATATTGATTATGAGAAAGTTTGTTTTTTTTAGGAACATTGATTATGCTCAGTATGATTTTTATTATTGGTAGTGAATTTTATATAAGTATAAAAAAAAGCATACAGAATAATGAAACATATCGAATTTACAGAGAAAATACGGAGTTTTATATATCTGGACAAGTTTTTAAAGTAGATGTCCCTGAGGACTTTGGATACTACTGTATCCTTTATGTCAAAACAGATTCTGTAAATATATCGAAAACATTTAAAGAAAGCGATAGAGTTTTATGGGGGTTAAAATGTAATGTACAAAAAACACTAACAAAAAAAGCCTGAAAAAGCTCTAAAAATAAGGGAGTTACAGCAAAAAAAGCCCGAAAATGCAACCAAAACCAAATGTGCAATAATTACTATTAACTACCATTTAATTACCATTTAAAAAGCCCGAAATTACCATATAATTTGCCGTAACTACTATTATGAGGTACCCTTTGTGCTTGATGATGAAATCCTCAAAAAATGTACATTTCATTTTGAATTTTGGTACATTTGGTTTTGCGGATTATAGTTTTAGGAATATATGATGAAAAAAATAAAATAGCGGTATTACTTTCAAGAGCAAGCTCTCCAAATTGGGTAGTGGATAAAGATATACCATCAAATCAACTACCTTATATTGTTTATAAAAGCGATCCAAAAGAAAAATCATCGTTTGTATTCACATTCTCTAATGAGAATTTACGGCTTTCAGAAACGATGACTCCGAAAAAAATAAAAGAAAAATTAGGACGAGCTTTAATCGAAAGAATGGACACAATGCAAAATCCTATTAAGTTTTAAAAATTGATATTAAAATTGCTTTATGTCTCTAATTATCAATGTTTTTGATCTTGATAATAAAATCCTCAAAAAATGTATATTTGATTTTGAATTTTGGTACATTTGGTCTTTCGGATTATATCTCTTTTTTCTTTGGGCTAACTCCAAAAAAGAGAGAAAAATGATACCCAAAATTACATTTAATAATGGAATTTAAGTTTTTCAATTCTATGGTATTGATTTTAAAGATAAACTAACGAAAAACCTAAAAAAAAAATAGAGGTTCGTATTTGATAAAAAAGGAGAGGATATGAAAGTTTTGGTTATTGATAATTACGATAGCTTTGTTTTTAATTTAGTTCATTATTTGGAAGCATTGGGAGTTGAGGTAATCGTTAAAAGGAACGATGCTTTTACTTTCGATGAGGTAAATCAGTTTCATAAGATATTGTTGTCGCCAGGTCCTGGGATTCCTGATCAGGCTGGAAAAATGAAAAAACTCATTGAAATGTATGCTCCTATCAAAAGTATTTTTGGGGTTTGTTTGGGGCAACAGGCTATAGGAGAAGTTTTTGGCGGAACTCTTGAAAATTTAAAGCAGGTGTATCACGGCAAGGCAACTCCCATAACTATTGTGGCGAATGATTTTATCTATAATGGTGTACCTAATGTTTTTGAGGTAGGACGTTACCACTCTTGGGTGGTGAAAAATCCGCTACCTCCTTCTTTAGAGGCAACTGCCGTAGATGAAAATGGATATATTATGTCGCTTAGGCATAAAATATATGACGTTCGTGGGGTACAATATCATCCTGAGTCGGTAATGACTTCTTTTGGTAAAACCATTCTTAAAAATTGGCTTGAAAATTAGATATGACACTTTTAGACCGATTATTAGTCCATAAATTTGAAGAAGTAGCCTTGAAAAAAAGCCTAATACCGATGTCTGCTTTTGAGCAAAATCCTATATTCCAAACTTCAAATCGTTATTTTACAACATTTTTGAATAATAATTCTCACGGAATTGTTGGCGGATTTTATCGTAGGTCGCCTTGGCAAACGGAAATAAATCTGCATTTGAATGTTTTTGAGGTAGCTCAAGCCTATGAAAAAGGAGGATTTGCGGGAATTTCAATATGTACCGATACGAAGTATTTTGGAGGCTCACTTGATGATATGTTGTTGGTAAAAGCCTCTTGTCAACTTCCTTTACTTTGTAATGATTTTATAGTAGATGTATATCAAATTTATGAAAGTAAGGCTCACGCAGCTGATGCTGTAATGCTTATGGCTTCAATTTTAAAGTTGGATCAAATTCAGTATTTGACTCAAGAAGCTCATCGCATAGGCTTGGAAGTATTTTTACAGATAAATGATATGCAAGATATTGAAAAATGCTTGTTATGTCCGTTTGATGTTTTGGTGGTAAGTAGTCGTTGTTTTTCTACTTCAGAAGTTGATTTTAAAAAATATAATTATTTTTACGACAAACTCTCTGAGGTTCCTTTAAAAATTGCAGAAGGTGGAATTTTTAACACAAAACAAATACTTGATTTAAAGCAGATTGGATATTCGGGTTGTGTAGTGGATTTTCCTTTTTTACAATCGGATGCCGTTTTTTATAGTGTGAATACTTTTATTAGCAACCTTTCATCAAATTAAAAATGATGAGATTTGATTTTTGATAATCAATACGTACCTTAGCCTTTCGTTACATTTCAAATCCTCACAAGTAAATTTAGTTATGCAATTCTCTATACAATCTGATTTTCAACCTACTGGCGACCAACCTCAAGCCATTAAGCAACTCACACAAAGCATCGAAAAAGGGGAAAAATATCAGGTTTTACTCGGTGTGACAGGCTCAGGGAAAACCTTTACTGTAGCTAATGTGGTGCAGAATGTACAACGCCCCACTCTTGTTTTGGCTCATAACAAAACCCTTGCTGCTCAATTATATAGCGAATTTAAAGCGTTTTTTCCGAACAATGCGGTGGAATATTTCGTATCGTATTACGATTATTACCAACCCGAAGCCTACATTCCCACTACGGGAACGTACATCGAAAAAGACCTATCCATCAATGAAGAAATCGAAAAATTACGGCTTAGTGCTACTTCTTCTTTGCTTTCAGGACGACGTGATGTGTTGGTTGTGGCTTCCGTTTCGTGTCTGTATGGAATCGGAAATCCTATTGAATTTCAGAAGAATGTAATCACCATAAAGCGAGGCGAAGTACTTCCACGAACTAAATTTATGCATCGTTTGGTGCAAAGTTTGTATGCCCGAACCACTGCCGATTTCATTCACGGAAATTTCCGAGTGAAAGGCGATGTAGTGGACGTTTACCCTGGCTATTCCGATACGCCTTTCCGCATTCATTTCTTTGGAGATGAAATCGAAGAAATTGAGGTTTTCGACCCGCAAACTAACAAAGTATTAGAACGTTACGATAGTTTGAATATCTATCCTGCCAATATGTTCGTAACCTCGCCCGACGTGTTACAAAAAGCCATTTGGAACATTCAGCAAGATTTGACCAAACAAGTGGAATATTTTAAAGAAATCGGCAAGCATTTGGAAGCCAAACGATTGGAAGAACGCACCAATTTCGATTTGGAGATGATTCGCGAGCTAGGATATTGTTCGGGCATTGAAAATTATTCTCGTTATTTGGACGGAAGAGAGCCCGGTTCACGTCCGTTTTGCTTATTGGATTATTTTCCTGATGATTTTCTGATGGTTATCGACGAAAGTCACGTAACCATTCCGCAAGTACACGCAATGTATGGGGGCGACCGTAGTCGAAAGGAAAATTTGGTAGAATACGGCTTTCGTTTACCCGCTGCTTTAGATAATCGTCCGCTGAAATTTGAGGAATTCGAAGCCCTTCAAAATCAGGTGATTTACGTAAGTGCAACACCTGCCGATTATGAACTTCAAAAAACGCAAGGGGTTTATGTTGAGCAAATTATTCGTCCGACAGGATTGCTCGACCCCGAAATCGAAATCCGTCCGAGTGAAAACCAAATTGACGATTTGGCAGAAGAAATTCAGCTCCGCGTAGAAAAGGACGAACGTGTTTTGGTAACCACTCTCACCAAACGAATGGCGGAAGAGCTTACTAAATATTTGACTAAAATTGGGGTGCGTTGCCGATACATTCACAGCGATGTGGATACCCTTGAACGAGTGGAAATTATGCAAGATTTACGCCGTGGATTGTTCGATGTTTTGGTGGGCGTAAACCTGCTTCGTGAAGGTTTGGATTTACCTGAAGTTTCGCTTGTTGCCATTTTAGATGCTGATAAAGAAGGCTTTTTGCGTTCTACACGTTCGCTGACCCAAACGGTGGGACGAGCTGCCCGAAACGTAAACGGAAAAGCCATTATGTATGCCGATAAAATTACTCAAAGTATGCAAGTAACCATTGATGACACCAACTATCGGCGTGAAAAACAAATGAATTACAATTTCCGTAATGGAATCACTCCCAAGCCATTAAATAAAAAAATCGAAAATACGCTTAGCAAAAGTCCAATTACTGAATTTCATTACGACCCCTCATTCAAAAAGGAAAAAGAGGTTCAAACAGAACTTCTTTCACAAAAGGAAGTTGAGAAAAAAATCCGAGAAACTCGCAAACTAATGGAAACTGCCGCCAAAGAACTAGACTTTGTCAAAGCTGCCCAATATCGTGACGAGATTAAAGTGTGGGAGAGTAAACTGGAAAAATGAAATTTATAGATTGCTGATATGTAGTATTTTTATGGTCCGAGTTAGAGCATCTGTCTTCTCAATAATTAGTTTTGTATATGTCTGAGGAAGATAGGAAGGGATGCGCTCTGCCCATTCGATAAAGCACCAATTTCCAGAGTACAAATACTCCTCTATTCCCATATCGAAAGCTTCTTCTTCACTGGTAATTCTGTAAAAATCAAAATGATAAACCGTATGTTGTGTGTTGGCGTATTCGTTTACTAAACCATAAGTAGGGCTTCCAACAGTATCCGTAATACCCAAGGTAGCTACCAAAGCTTTAATTAACGTGGTTTTACCCATTCCCATACTTCCCTCAAAAACAACTACTTTTTCGGAAAGTAATGGGAGTAATCTTTTAGCGGTTTCCTCAATATTTTCTAAAGTATATGTGATAGTTTGCATCTGTATTTATTTTTAACAATTCCAAATTTCCCACGCTTTTTCGGCTTGTAAGCGTAACATTGCCTCGCCGTTGCAAATGGTTGCTTTTTTTTGTTTCCCTTTTTGCAAAAAAAGGGTTTTTTCAGGATTGTAAATCAAATCGTAAAGCAAATGTTGTGAAGTAATGTACTGATACGGAATGGGGGGGCAATCGGTAACGTTTGGAAATGTACCCAAAGGGGTACAGTTTATAATAATCGTATATTTGGATAAAAGTTCTGCTGATAAATCCGTGTAAGCATACTGCCCAATTTTTGGGGTACGAGATACAAATCGGTAGCTGATATACAATGTTTTTAGAGCATAAGCTACCGCTTTTGAAGCTCCTCCTGTACCCAGAATTAAGGCTTTGGTATGGTGTGGTTTTAAAAAAGGCTTTATAGATTCGGAAAAACCATAGTAGTCGGTGTTGAATCCAATCCACCCCAAAGGAGTAACTTTTATGGTATTAACCGCTCCGATGATTTTTGCCGTTTCATTTAAAGCCGCCAATTTCGAGATGATGGCTTCTTTGTAAGGAATGGTAACATTCATTCCCTTTAAGTTGGGGTGCATAGCAACCCGAGAAGGCAATTCTTCCAGAGTCATTAAATCAAAATTTACATACTCGGCGTTGACGCCTTCTTCTTGAAACTTCTTTGAGAAATAAGCTCTTGAAAATGAATAATCAATATTTTTACCTATCAGAGCGAATAAGTTTTTCTTGTCGTTTTTTTCCATACCATTCCAAACCTAAAACGATTAAAATTCCGAAAATGACGTAAATTAAGGCAATCCAAGTGGAACTATGAGAAATGTCGGGTAAAAATCGGCTGTAATTGGCTACGATTTGATTTCCTGCGGAATCAGTTAGAACATTTCCCAAACTATCGGTGGCGTAAATGGTTTCTTTCCAAGGCCAAACCACTCCTAATGAGCCTGTAATAAAGCCTATTATAGTAGCAGTAGTGATGTCTTTGTAATGTTTTAAAATATAAGAAAGTAGATGCGAGAGTGTGACTAATCCGAACAAAGAACCGAAAGTAAAAACAGCAAGAATTTTTAGTAATCTGATGCGTTCAGGGTTGTTAATGAAACTGGTATCCCCAGAAAATAGTTCACCTATGGTATAAGCCAAAGCATTTACTGAATCCACCAAAAGCAACACGTAATTTCCTAATAAAATCAGAATGAATGAGCCAGAAAGTCCAGGTAAGGTCATTCCTGAAATGCTGATAATACCACAGAAGAACACGAAAATTAGATTGCCGTTTTCCTTTGCGGGACTTAAAAAACTGATGGATACGCCTACTACTGCACCGATAATCATCGCGATGACCGTTTTGCGGTTCCAATTACTGAAATCCTTGGAAATGTAATAAATAGAGCCAATAATCATTCCGAAAAAGGTAGCCCAAACGTACAATTCCCAGTGTTTCATAAAATAATCTAATAGGCGAGAAACACTGAAATAGCTAATAACCATACCCAAAATGAGTAATCCTAAAAAACGAAAATTGGTGTAGCGTAAAAAACTTTTGAATCTGCCATTGAAAAGCAACTTAAAGGCTTTTCCGTTGATTTTCTGTAAGGAATAGATAAACTCTTCATAAAATCCAGCAACGAAAGCAACAATTCCGCCTGAAACTCCAGGAACTTTATTGGCAGCTCCCATAGCCAATCCTTTAATAATAAGGAGTATTTTATCAGTTAAAGTTCTTGTAGTTTCCATAATTTTTTATTTTGTATTTGCTTTTTTTAAAGAAACGGCAAAGCGTTCTAACAAAAAGATGATGAAAAAACCAATAAGCGTCATCAGAATGACTTGTAAGGTTTTAGGATTTCCTTCGTAGGTGAAAGGCAATACATTTTTTTCTAAAAAAGGTTTAAGATTTCCGTGAGCATCTACATAAGTGGAAACAGTTTGTTTCCAAGGCCAAATTTTATTGAGCGACCCGATGATAAAGCCCATCATTAAGGCAACAGTAGTATTTTTGTAGTGAGTAAACATCCATTTTAGTAAACGGGCAAAACTTAACAGCCCAACTATTGCTCCGCATCCTACGGTTGCTAATATTTTGAAATTCAATTCGCTGATTGCTGAAAGTATGGTGTGATAAGCCCCTAAAAGCACTAAAATAAAAGCTCCAGAGATTCCTGGTAAAATCATAGCACAAATGGCTAAAGCTCCTGATAAGAATAAAAATAAATAGCCGTGTTCGCCTTGCCAAGGAGGTAATGAGGTAATCCAAAAGGCCAGCAGACAGCCAATGAGCAAGGCTGAAACCACTCCTAAATTCCATTTTTTAATGTCCTTACCTAAAAAATAGATACTTGCCAAAATCAATCCGAAGAAAAATGCCCACAATAATAACGGATGATGTTCTAACAACCAACGAATTACTTTGGCTAATGAAAAAATACTAACACCAATGCCTAAAAACAGAGCGATTAAAAAATTACCATTGATTGTTTTCCAAAAGGAAGAGAAACCTTCGGTGCCGAGTGTTTTTAAAGCCTTTAGATTTATTTTATTTATAGAGGTTAATAATTCTTCGTAAATTCCTGAAATAAAGGCAATGGTACCCCCAGAAACTCCTGGAACTACGTCGGCTGCCCCAATGGCTAATCCTTTTAGTGTGATTAAAATATAGTCAAAAAACGACCTTTGCATACGTTGTTGTTTACGTTTATTTTTCTGTTTTTCTGCGGTTATATTCTTTTTTGAGTAGTGTTAGCTCACGTCCCATTTGTCCCGCTACGGAGGTATTTTCTTGAGCTCTACGAATTAGATAAGGCATTACTTCGCGTACTGGACCAAAGGGAAGATATTTTGCGGTGTTGTACCCCAACTTGGCAACATTAAAGCTAATATGGTCGCTCATTCCGTAGAGTTGCCCCAGCCAAATGCGAGAGTCGTGAGTATTTAAACCTTTTTCTTTCATTAGGTTAAGGATTAAAGCTGAGCTATCTTCGTTATGAGTTCCTGCAAAAAGGGCAATGCGGTCAATATGTTCTAAAATGTAGCGTATGGCAGCATTGTAGTTTTCGTCAGTTGCTGGTTTTGAGGCACAAATAGGGCTGAGGTAGTTGTTTTCCTTAGCTCTTTCGTTTTCTTTTTCCATATATGCGCCACGTACTATTTTTAGTCCGATATAGAAATTATCAGCAATGGCACGGTCGTGCAACTGTTTTAGGTAAGCTAACCTATCGTGACGATACATTTGCAAAGTGTTGTAAACTATGGCTTTTTCTTTGTTATACTTGCGCATCATTTGCTCTGCTAAATCGTCGGCGGCGGTTTGCATCCAGCTTTCTTCGGCATCTATCATAATTGGGATACCTAATTCGGCAGCTTTTGAGCAAGCTTTATCGAATCGGGCGACGATGCGTTCCCAAGCTTGTTGTTCTTCTAAAGTAAGTGGTTTTTTTTCAGTGATTTTCTGAAAGATAGCAAATTTTCCAAATCCAGTAGGTTTAAAAACGGCGAAAGGAACCCCCGAATGATTTTTAGAAAACTCAATAGTTTCTAAGGTTTTGCTCAAGGTGTCATCAAAAGAACTTTCTTCGGCTTTTCCTTCTACCGAATAATCTAAAACAGAACTTACCCCTTTTTCGTACATATTTTCAATGACTTTCTCACAATCTTGTTGAGAGATTCCTCCACAGAATTGGTTGAAAACAGTTTTTTTGATAAGCCATTCTACAGGTAAGTACATTTTGAGCGAAAAATTAGTCAAAGCAGTTCCTATACTAATCAAGGTATTGTTTCCCATAAAACGGAAAAGCCAGTATGCCCTGCCCAATTCAAAATTATTTTTTAAAGAAAAAGCCGTTTTAGTGTCATTAAAAATCGATTTCATAAAAAAGTCTTTTTGGGTGATAATTATCAGTAATGTGTTTTTTAAAGCAGACAAATATACATTAGTTTTGGTACGATTTCAATTTTTTATGATTATTTTTACCCAATCAAATAAATTGCTTCACATTAATATTATTATAGATATGGTATTACAGAGTATTCCTGCAGATAGTTATCAAATACATTTTAACGAAAAAGGGTTTGATTTTTTAAATGAATTGCTGAAAGAAAAAAAATATTCTAAAGTTTTTATTCTGACCGATAGCAACACCAATGCCTATTGTTTACCAGTGTTGCTTGCTGATATAGTTGGTGATTATCCTTTTGAAATCATTGAAATAGAGGCGGGAGAGGAGTATAAAAATTTGGAAACTTGTCAGCAAGTTTGGATGACACTTTCCGATTTGGGGGGTGACAGAAAAAGTGTTTTGCTTAATTTAGGAGGAGGAGTGGTTACTGATTTGGGCGGATTTGTAGCTGCAACCTATATGAGAGGTATTGATTTTGTGAATATACCTACTTCGTTATTAGCTATGGTTGATGCTTCGGTAGGTGGAAAAACAGGAGTAGATTTAGGAAATTTAAAAAATCAAATAGGGGTGATTAGTAATCCTTTAGGGGTGATTATTGATAGCCGTTTTTTAGCGACGCTTCCCGCTCAAGAATTACGCAGTGGTATGGCAGAAATGTTTAAACACGGGCTTATTCACTCTGTTTCATATTGGGAAAAGATGAGAAACTTGAAAGATTTGGATATTTCAGATTTGGATAGCCTAATTTACGATTCTGTCATCATCAAAAACAATATTGTAAAACAAGACCCTACCGAAAAGGGACTGCGTAAAACCTTGAACTTTGGGCATACTTTAGGTCACGCCATAGAATCTTATTTTTTATCTGCTCCTCATAGAGAACGACTATTACACGGCGAGGCAATAGCCATTGGTATGGTACTGGCGGCTTACTTGTCCTATAGAGTTTGTGGTTTGTCAAGAGCCACTCTCGAAGAAGTTAAACTAGTATTAGAAGAATATTTTCCTAAAATAAATATTCATAATCAAGAGATTACAGAGATATTGAATTTATTAAGATTTGACAAGAAAAACTCACACGGAAAAGTTAATTTCGTGCTTTTACAAACAGTAGCAACCCCTAAGATAGATTGTAATGTAGAAGAAAACGTAGTGTTAGATGCTTTTGAGTACTACAATAGGTAGTTATTTAGAATAACTATAAAATAGAGTTCAAGCAGGCTTTTTTAACAGTTCAGTAATTTTAAGTGTGGGATTGGTTTAATTTCTTAAAAAAATATATTGTGACTAATTTATTGATGTGTATTTGTTAAATATGTTGCTTTTTTCTCAATTGATAGTAGTAATTTCACATCTTTCTCTTTTCTCGTAATACTTTAAAAAAAGATTTTTTGGTTTTTTATTAACTGAATATGTTATACATTTGTAAATGTAAATTTAACGAAGGACAAACTATGTGTTTGTATTATTGCCGCGTTAGTTTGTTTTGAAATAATTATTAACTAATTCATTTTATTATTCTTATGATAGATTTGCTAAGTAGATCTAACAGCAAGGGCAAATTGGGTAAATTTTTACTTATAGCTCTTGCGTGCGGACTTTGGGCAGATGCTGTTTATGCCAAGGCAGAGATAACATCGGTCAGAGAAGTTGTAGAGCAACAAACCAAAAAAGTAAGCGGTACGGTAACCGATGAGTCTGGACAGCCCTTGCCAGGTGTGAGTGTTTTTATTAAAGGAACTCAGCGAGGGATTACTACTGACTTTGATGGCAACTACCAGATTCAAGCTTCACAAGGAGAAATGCTTGTTTTCAGTTATGTAGGGTTTGTTACTCAAGAAAAAATTGTTTCTAGCACTGGAAACGAACTCGTAATTAATATTTCATTAAAAGAAGAAACACAGCAATTAGAACAAGTAGTAGTAACTGCTTTAGGTATTAAACGCCAAGAAAAAGCACTGAGTTATAATGTTCAACAAGTAAAGTCAGAAGAACTTACTCGTGTAAAAGATGCTAACTTTGTTAATAGCCTTAACGGAAAAGTGGCTGGGGTAAATATTCAAAAAAGTTCTTCGGGAGTAGGGGGGCAAACTAAGGTGGTGATGCGAGGAGCAAAATCCATTTTAGGAGGAAATAATGTTCTTTATGTCATTGATGGTGTTCCAATGGGGGAAAATACCAACAGGGAGCGTGGTGATCAAAAGTTTGGAACTCCAGCTTCTTCTGAAGGAATTGCGGATTTCAACTCTGAAGATATTGAAAGTATTTCTGTACTTACGGGACCTTCGGCAGCTGCTTTGTATGGTGCTGCAGCCGCTAACGGTGTTATTCTGATTAACACTAAAAAAGGAAAAGAAGGAAAAATGAAAGTAAATCTTTCTTCTTCAGTAGAGTTTTCTAATCCATTGATTTTGCCTGAATTTCAGAATACATACGGAACAAGCGATTTGTTTTTCTCTTGGGGTGATAAATTAGATACTCCTTCTTCTCTTGATCCTAAGAAATTTTTTAATGTAGGAACAACTTACAATAACGCTCTGAATTTCTCTGTAGGAAATAAGCAAAATCAAACTTTTGTTTCTGCTGCTTCTATTACTTCAGAAGGAATCGTTTCCAACAATCAGTACAGAAGACACAATGTGCTTATTCGTAATACCTCTTCTTTTTTAGATGATAAATTAGAGTTAGATGTATCAGCGAGCTATGTTCGTCAATTTGAGAAAAATATGATTTCATTTGGAGAATATTTTAACCCAATAGTGGGTGTGTATTTATTCCCTAGAGGAGAAAATTTTGACTGGATGAAATCATTCGAATTGTACGATATGGAAAAAGGGTACAACGCTATTCAGAATCGTATCCCTGGAGATCTGGGAAAAGATATTCAAAATCCTTATTGGATAATGTATAGGAATGTTCGTCCTAAAGTTAGAGATCGTTATATGTTCTCAGGACAATTGAAGTATAATATATTTAAGAACCTAAATATAGCTGGGCGTGTACGTTTGGACAATACGTATTCAAAATCAGAAGACAAACGATACGCAGGTACTTTGGGAGCTTTTGCCAAAGAGAAAGGGCGTTATGCATATTCACAAGGAACATTTAAGCAAAAATATGCAGACTTGATAATGAATTACAACACAAGTTTTGCAGATGATTTTAACTTGGTTGTAAATGCGGGTACTTCATTTGAGGATTACGATAATAAGGGTAAATCATATAGAGGTGAAATAAAACATATTGCTAATAAATTCTTCATTTCTAATACTGATGCAAGTACCGCAGTAGTTTCCGATGAAGGAGGAAATGATAGACGTAGAAACATTGCTGTTTTTGCATCTGCAGAATTAGGTTGGAAATCAGCTCTTTATTTAACGCTTACAGGGCGTAATGATTGGGCTTCTCAATTGGTAAATAGTGATGAAGAAAGCATTTTCTATCCATCAGTAGGTGTTTCTGCTGTCATTACAGAGTTACTGTCTCCTGAAACTAAAAATAAATTGTATCCATACTTAGGTTTTGCTAAAATTAGAGCTTCATTTACAGAGGTTGGTTCTCCTATAAGCGTAACAGGGATTACTCCAGGAACAATAACTAAAAAAATTGAAGGAGGAAGTATAAAGGCAAATGATTTTTATCCTTTAACAGCACCTTTGAAAGCTGAAAGGACTCGCTCTTTTGAAGTAGGGATTAGTACTAAATGGTTAAAAAATAGACTTTCTTTAGATGTAACAGCTTATAAATCCAACACTTATAATCAGTTATTATTAGCTGGATTACCAAAAAGTTCTGGATATCAGACAATGTACGTCCAAGCAGGAAATGTAGAAAACAAAGGTTTAGAGGTTGCTTTAGGGTATAACCAAGAAGTAGCAGATTTCAATTTTGGTACAAGTTTGACAGCTACAGCAAACCAAAATAAAATCATTCGATTGGCTTCAGGAATACCTAATCCATTTGATGCATCATCTCCTATTGATATAAAAGAAATGACAGTAGGTAATTTCTACTTGAGAGAAGGAGGTAGTATTGGGGATATTTATGCAAATAATTGGATTAAAAGAGATAAATATGGATTGGTTGATATTTCCAGTGGAACAATTGCTACTGAAGCAACTGAGCCTTATATGCTAGGTTCTGTAAATCCTGATTGGCTATTGGGTTGGCAAGGAAACTTAGGATATAAAAATTTATCTTTAAACTTTTTATTTAAAGCTAGATTGGGTGGAGTTGTTGTGTCAAAAACCCAGCAAATTTTAGATTATTATGGAGTTTCAAAGGCGAGTGCTGATGCACGTGATTTGGGATATGCTCAATTAGGAAGTTTTAAAGTGAACCCAAGAGCTTATTACAATGCAATCAATGCTTTAGATGCTTATTATACCTATTCAGCAACAAATGTTCGCTTACAAGAAGTGAGCCTTACATATAGTTTCCCTAAACAAGCATTAGGAAAGACGTTTTCTGATTTGAGCATTTCATTGATAGGGAATAATTTATGGATGATTTATAACAAAGCCCCTTTCGATCCTGAACTGACTTCGACAACAGGTACATTCGGTCAAGGATATGACTATTTTATGCTTCCAAGTTTAAGAAGCTATGGATTAAGTGTAAAAATCGGATTTTAATTTAATAAAAGTATAAAAATGAAAAGAATAATATTCACATCTTTACTGCTTTCAGTTGCAGTTGGTTGTACATCTGATTTTGAAGAAATAAACACAAATGCTTATGGAGTCACAAAATCTGATGAAGCAAAAGATGGTATTTCATATGGAGCTCCTTTTGTAAGAATGCAACAATTAATAATTCCTATAGGACCTCCTGAAGCGACTACTGGACCAGGTAATGCCTTGCAAAATACAGATTTGATTTCATCGGGTAACTACATTGGTTATTTTGGAAATAATAATAACTGGGGGTTCCGCTTAGAACCTTCTTGGAACCTTGAAAAAGGTAGGATGAATTATGCGTATGAGAATTTTTATTCCAATTTCTTTCAACAATGGGTTGAGGTAAAAAAAGCTCTTGGTGATTCAGAAGTTTTACGTGATAAACAGATCGTTGCATTAGCAGAAATACTAAAGGTAACAGCTTGGCTTAGAGCGACTGATGTGTTTGGTCCTATTCCTTACACTTCAGCAGGAAATGGTGACATTAAACCAAAATTGGACAACCAAAAAGAAGTTTACTATGCAATGCTTTCCGATTTGGAAAAATCATTGGCAGTTATTAGCTCAGGGGGAAATATTCTCTCCTCTTATGATAATGTTTACAATGGAGATTTGTCAAAATGGGCAAAATTTGCTAACTCTTTGATGTTACGAATTGCTGTAAGAATGCATTTTAATGATCCTCAGAAAGCATCTGAATATGTAGCAAAAGCAATTGCAGGAGGTGTAATGACAGATGTCTCTGATGAAGCAAAAATGGGAAGTACCAGCAAAATGAAGCTATTGAATCCAATGATAGCATCAGTAAATGAATATAGTGAAACTCGTATGGGGCTTACTATGTGGTATTATCTTGATGTGTATAAAGACCCAAGAGCCGATAAATATTTCACTAAAGGAACTTATGATGGAGAATCAGGTTTCTTTGCTGTTGTTCCTACATCAAGAAGAGGTAAAAATACAGGTATAGATACTCCAGAATTTGCTTCCAAACCCAATGTGAATGAAAGCTCACCCATTTATTGGTTACGTACTTCAGAAGTATTGTTACTCAAAGCAGAAGCAGCTTTGTATGGATTAGGAGGACTTACTTCGTCAGAAGCTAAGGATTTTTATGAACAAGGGGTAAAAATGTCTTTTATTGAAAATGGACTTTCAATAGCTGATGCAGAAACGTATTTAAAAAGAGAGGCTGAGCATAAGTCAGTTACAGAGAATGAATATGACTATTTTTATTCCTATGATATATCAGAAAACAATGTTTCTCCTAAATGGAACCATATCTCAGGGAATCGTTCATTACAAGAGCAACAGCTTCAAAAAATTATTACTCAAAAATATTTGGCAATGTACCCCAATGCTGTAGAGGCTTGGACAGAGTATAGAAGAACAGGATATCCTCTTATAATGAAGTATGCAGACGAACAGGCACCTAAAAGAATCAACTGCCCTGATTGTTTTGTTCCTGAGCGTTTTAAATATTCTGAAGATGAGTATCTTAAAAATCCTAATTTAACGCAATTACCATCACTTTTGAATGGTGAAGATCAAGGGGGAACGAAACTGTGGTGGGTACGCCCAAATAGGCCACAACAAAAATAAAAAACTAATAAGAAAGTTATATGAAAATACATAAAATATTTTTAGGAACAGCCATTATTGCAGGCTCTATTATGAGCTGTGAAAAGTGGACCGAAACTGAGCGTATTACTTTTGATAATCAGAACGTTGATAAAGTAGTACATTTGATGGAAGCCGAAACAGAAGAAGATTTAAACCCTCACGTAAGAGAATACTATAAAAAGTTACGTGAAGAGTATCGTAATAAACCTCGTGTGAAAGGATTCGGATGGTTCGGAAATTGGTCAGGTAAAGGAGATAATCCTCAAAACTATTTAAGAGCTTTACCTGATAGTGTTGACTTTGTTTCTCTTTGGGGAACGAGAGGTTCTCTTTCTATAGAACAGAAAAAAGATCTTAAATTTTTTCAAGACGTAAAAGGAGGTAAAGCACTTTTATGTTGGATCGTAGAAGATTTGGGGGGACCTTTAACTCCTGTAGGGAAAAATAGAATACAATACTGGGTGAATGAAAAAGGAGGAGGAGTTTTCAATGAAGGGGTAAAAGCCTATGCTAACGCCATTGCAGACACTATAGAGAAATACAACCTTGATGGTTTTGATATTGACTACGAACCTGGTTATGGGCATGATGGTGATTTAGCAAATCAAGAAGATATACAAGGTGATCACCCTATGCAAGTATTTATAGAAACGCTTTCTAATCGTCTTCGTCCTAAGGGTAGAATGCTAGTAATGGACGGAGAACCCTACTTACTTTCAGCAGAAACATCCAAACTAGTTGATCATTATATTTATCAAGCCTATTGGGAAAGCAGCACAAGTTCAGTTATTTATAAGATTGAAAATGAACATTTGCAAGATTGGGAAAGAAAAACAATCATTACTGTTGAGTTCGAGCAGGGTTGGAAACAAGGTGGTGTAAGTGGATATTATAGCGTTAGACCAGAAATTCGAGCGCTTCCAAGTAATGGAGGAGGAAGACAAATATTGGATTATGCTACTTTAGATTTACCAAGCGGAAAGCGTATAGGCGGAATCGGAACATACCATATGGAGTACGATTATGCTAACAAACCACAATATAAGTGGCTACGTAAAGCTTTGTATTATGGTAATCAAAAAATTCCTGGTAATTTTCAATAACATCAATAAATGAGTTTACATATGAAAAAGATAATATGGTGCCTTGGCTTAGTAATGATTTCATCATGCCAAGAAGAATTATACGAGAACGAAACAAAGGATCATTTAACGAAACAAGCTGTGTTCTTAAATACTAATGAGCCTACTATTAAATTCTCGTTAAAAGAAAATGAATCCAAAGAGGTTACAGTTGATATTCGTTCCGTTATACCTGTTAGTTCTGAAAGTCATATTACTGTTATGACTGCCGATAAAACTCAATTGGAACAATACAATAGTAAGTATAACACTGAATATACAGTTTTGCCTGCTTCTATGTACAATGTTTCTAAACAAGTTACAATGAAAAAAGGTGAGCTTGTTGGTAAAATAACTCTTAATGTTAATCAAATTAATTTCTCAGATAAGGAAGCTTATGCTCTTCCTATAAAGATTAGTTCTACAAGTCCCACTTCAGTATCAGGACGCGATAGTGCTATATTAATTATTGAAAAAGAATTAGAGCCTATTGTAACTAAAGTATATCGCTTTGGAGGATATGAAGCAGGTATAAGTAATGCTTTTGGAGCAGATGATATCCCTGTAGCTCAATGGACATTAGAAGCTACAGTTAATCGGTCAGCTTATAATCGAAACAATCGTTCAATAGCAGGAACAAAAACTGCCGATGGGAATCCGAAAAACGAAATTTTTACTCGTTTTGGTGATGTTACCATTGATCCTAATCAGTTACAAATCAAAACAGGGGCTGCTCAAATAGATGTTCCTAAAGAAAAATTAGCCGCTAAACCTAATGAATGGTATTCTTTGGCATTCACATACGACGGTAAAACTACACGAGTTTTTGTTAATGGAGAAGAAGTTGTCTCCCGAGAAATTAGGGATGGGATATATACGTTAAATGGGCTTTGGATAGGTGGGGCCAATGAATTAGTTCGAGAAGTTCGATTCTGGAAAAGAGCCGTTCCTGCTAAGGAGCTAAAAGAAAACTATTGGAAAGTGCTTGATCCTAAAAAAGCAGAAGGATTGCTTTTCTATTATCCAATGAATGGTAAGAAATATGATCACGAAACGGGTGAAATCACAGAAGATGAAAGTAAAATATGGGATTGGTCTTCTAGTAAGGCTCATTTAACAAAACCTAGTAATTCAAATTTTGATGATAATAAGGGTAAGAATTACATTTTCTATCCTCCTAAAAAATAAATGGTTACTCTTTTAAGGAATATATTAAACAGTACAGCTTTCAAAGTTGTACTGTTTTTTTATTTTCGAATGATTTTTTCTTGATTATGTATTTTGCATAGTTTTTTACAGTAATGATTTTTTCATTTTTAAGGTTGAATATGTTCAAAAACAAAAAAAAGACTTTTTTGTTTTTTATTAAGTAAATATATCATATATTTGTGAGTATAAATTTAACGAAATACAGACTATAGTTTATTATTATAACATTAGTTTGTTTTGGAATAATTATTAACTAATTCATTTTATTATTGTTATGATAGATTTGCTAAGTAGATCTAACAGTAAGGGCAAATTAAGTAAATTTTTGCTTATGGCTCTTGTATGTGGGCTTTGGGCAGATGCTATTTATGCCAAGGCAGAGATAACATCAGTCAGAGAAGTTGTAGAGCAACAAACCAAAAAGGTAAGCGGTACGGTAACCGATGAATTTGGACAACCCTTGCCAGGTGTGAGTGTCTTCATTAAAGGGACTCAGCGAGGGATTACTACTGATTTTGATGGTAATTACCAAATTCAAGCCTCACAAGGAGAAGTGCTTGTTTTTAGTTATGTAGGGTTTGTTACTCAAGAAAAAGTCATTTCTAGTGGTGGAAATGAGCAAGTAATCAATGTTTCTTTAAAAGAAGAAACACAACAATTAGAGCAAGTAGTGGTAACTGCTTTGGGTATCAAACGCCAAGAAAAGGCATTGAGTTACAATGTTCAGCAAGTAAAATCGGAAGAACTTACAAAAGTGAAGGAAACAAACATTGTAAATAGTCTTAATGGTAAAGTTGCTGGAGTGAATATTCAAAGAAGTGCTTCAGGGGTGGGAGGTGCTACCAAAGTAGTAATGCGTGGTTTGAAATCAATTGATGGAAACAATGGTGTATTGTATGTAATTGATGGTGTACCTATGTTTAATAGGCAAAGAGATGGCGCTGGATATTTCGGTTCACCTTCCGGAGGAGAAAGTATTTCAGATATCAATCCAGAAGATGTAGAAAGTATAAATGTTCTTACAGGTCCTTCTGCTGCGGCTCTTTATGGGAGTCAAGCGGCTAATGGGGTCATCTTAATTAATACAAAAAAAGGGAAAGAAGGTAAGATGGAGGTTAATATATCTAGTAGCTTAGAAATGATAACTCCTACTTTATTACCTCAATTTCAAGATACTTATGGAAGTGTAGGTCAAAAAAGTTGGGGACCAAAGCTTAGTAAACCTTCTGGTTATGATCCTTCTAAATTTTTTCGTACAGGTACCAATATAACCAATGCTATAACTCTTTCAACAGGGACAAAACAAAATCAAACCTTTGTTTCTGCCGCACAAACCGACGCTAAAGGGGTTATTCCTAATAGCGATTATTATCGTACAAATATAAGTGTAAGGAATACATCTTCTTTTTTGAATGATAAATTACATTTAGATATTAGCGGTAGTTTTATTCGTCAAGGTAACAGGAATATGATTTCAGGTGGAGGGTATTTTAATCCGCTAGTGGCTCTTTATCTAATGCCACGCAGCCTTGATTATCGTGATATTGAGGTGTATGAGAGATTTAATCCACAAAGAGGCATTTATGAGAAATATCAACCTTATCCAGAGCAATTAGAAAGTTATTTCTCCGAAAACCCCTATTGGGTCGTAAATCGTCAGTTATTTTTACTTAATAAGAAGCGTTACATAATGGCAGCCTCTCTAAAATATGATATTTTTGATTGGCTGAATGTTACAGGGCGTATTCGTCTAGATAACGACAATAGCGTTAATGAGAAAAAGCTTTACGCTAGTACAAATAATTTTCTTGTAGGAGGTTGGAAACCAGAATTAGGACCTTACAATAAAGGACATTATTCTATAAGTAATGGGAAAGACGAGCAAACCTACGCAGATATTATGTTTAATGCAAATAAAAATTTTGGTGAGAATTTTAGTTTAACAGCTAACTTAGGGGCTAGTTATAATGACCAATATAATACTAGTTTGAGCGGTGGAGGAATGTTACTAAATATACCGAATTTGTTTTCTTCTGCAAATTTTGTTGCAGAAACAGGAGTAGGGCAAGGTTATTTAAGAACCAAAAATGTGGCGGTATTTGGAAGTGCTGAAATAGGTTATAAACGTATGCTATACCTTTCTCTTACGGGAAGAAATGATTGGTCTTCTCAATTGGTAAATTCTTCTGAGCCCTCATTTTTCTATCCTTCTGTTGGGCTTTCTGCAGTGCTTTCTGAGATGTTAAAAATGCCTGATTATGTTGATTTTGTAAAAGTAAGAGGGTCTTATACCGAGGTCGGTTCACCAATCAGCAAAACAGGTGTTACCCCTGGTACTATTACACACAGCTTATCTACTAGTGGTATAAGAGCTAATAGAGTGTATCCTTATCCAGATTTCAAGGCCGAGCGAACACGTTCTTTTGAATTTGGTTTGAATACAAAATTATTTAAGAATGCTCTTTCATTGGATTTGACTCTTTATAAATCAAACACATTCAATCAGTTGTTTGAACAAAAATTATCAGCCACTTCTCTCTATTCAAGTTTTTTATTACAAGCAGGTAATGTAGAAAATAGAGGAGTTGAGTTAGCTGTTAGTTTCCAAAAAGACTTATTTAAAGATTTCAATTGGAATTCTACGGTTACATATTCTCATAATAAAAATGAGATAAAAGAATTGGTAAGAGGTTATTTGAATCCTTTTACTGGAGAGAGATTTGATATCACAGAAAGAGGAAATCTTCGAGAAGGGGGTAGTATGAGTGATATTATTGTTAAAAAGGTACTTGCAAGAGATGTAAATGGAGATCTTATAGAAGAAGCAGCAACATTTAAAGTTGATGAAACACAAGAAATAAAAATAGGAAGTTCAACTCCTGATTTTCAAATGGGATGGAAAAATACATTCTCTTATAAAGGATTTGATTTAAGTGTTTTATTTAACGGAAGTTTTGGAGGGGTAGTACTTTCAGGAACTCAACCTTATTTAGATGCTTATGGAGTGTCTAAAGCTTCGGCAGACGCTCGAGATGCTGGTGGAGTACTAGTTAATGGTAAATTATATGACCCTGAAAAATATTATAGTACAATCAAAGATTTACCAGGCTATTATTCTTATGATGCAACAAATGTTCGTTTGCAAGAAGCTTCCTTAAGTTATACTTTTGATGGAAAGTTAATTTCTAATGGAATTAAGCGAATTACTTTTGGATTTATAGGAACAAACTTATGGATGATTTACAATAAGGCCCCATTCGACCCTCAACTCTCTTTTGGAGTGGGAACTTATGCTCAAACAGAGCTTTTTATGACTCCCGCAATGAGAACTTACGGATTAAGTTTGAAACTTCAATTTTAATTTAAAAACCTACAAAGATGAAAATGATAAATAAAAATATTCTTTTAACCTTTGGAGTACTTTTAGGTTTATCTTCTTGTATTAAAGACTTTGAAGAAATAAATACAAATAAATTACTCCCTAATGACGAACAATCCCAATTGGATGGTTTAGCCTCTGCTGGTTTGTTTGCAAATTTGATACAAGCTCCTATACCTACAGGAACTGGGGTAGATCCTGCTAATAACTATCAAGTAGTTCAGAATATGTCTGCCGATAACTGGGCAGGATATTTTTCTCCTGGTAGAAATCACTGGGATGGAGGATTAAATCAAACAAGCTTTTATGTAAGTGACAAAAGAGCTAATGGTACATTTGATGCTTTGATGGTAGATATTATGAACCAATACTTTAAAATTAAGGGTACTCTTCACAATGTTAGTGCAGTTGATGGAAAAATAATCTATACTGAAAAGGATGAAATTTCTAAAACAATGTATGCCGTTGCAAGAGTTGTCAAAGTATTGGGTATGCATAGAGCAACTGATTTGTTCGGTCCTATTCCTTATAATGACTTAGAACCAGGGAAGCAACAGGCTAAATATGATACTCAGGAGGTTGTTTATAAAACGTTCTTAAAAGAATTGGACCAATCCGTTAATCAAATGGTTTCTTTTGGTTTAGGGAATAAGGTGTTAGAAGGATTCGATCCTCTTTACCAAGGGAATCTATCGAAATGGGCTAAATTAGGAAATTCTTTGATGCTTCGTTTGGCTATGAGAGTACGATATGCTGATGAAAATTTGGCAAGAATGTATGTTGAAAAAGCAGTTAATAGTTCTGCTGGACTTATAGAGAGTGTAGATGATGTTGCTCAACTTGTTTCAAATGGAAAATATACTTTACATAATTCTTTAGTGATTATGGACGGATATGGAGAGTTAAAAATGGGAGCTACCATTTATTCATACCTAAAAGGATACAACGATCCTCGTATTGAAAAGTATTTCAAAAAAGGAAAATCAAAAGGTAATGAAGATTTTACTGATAATTACTATGCAGTTCGTTCAGGTATTGATAATAAAACAGGGGCTGACGTTTATGAAAATTATTCTACTCCAAATGTTTCAACAGACACACCTACTTATTTGTTTAAAGCGTCAGAAGTATACTTTTTATTAGCAGAAGCTGCTTTGGCTGGTTTTAATTCAAAAGGGAGTGTGGAAAGTCTTTATAAAAAGGGAGTTGAACTTTCTTTCTTAGAAAATGGACTTACACAAACTCAAGCACAGCAATATTTACAGGGAAGTGAAAAACCTGCTGATTATGTAGATTATAAAAATGCAGATTATAATCAAATTGCTGTTAGTAAAGTTGCAAAAACTTGGGATGATTCTGCTAATGACGAAGAAAAATTAGAAAAAATCATCACTCAAAAATACTTAGCTATCTTCCCTAATGGATTTGAGGCTTGGACAGAGTGGAGAAGAACAGGATATCCAAGGATGTTCAAAGTTCCTTTTAATTTGAGTAATGTAAATGCAAAAAATGTTACTGAAGACGGAAAAGATTTAGGAATGCGTCGCTTTCCGTTTCCTCGTAAAGAGTTTGAATTGAATAATGATAATGTAACACAAGCTAAAACATTTTTAGAAGGCCCTGATGATTCAGCTACTAATGTTTGGTGGGATAAAAAAAATAAAAAATAATAATTATGAAAAAGTATATATTAATTACCATTACATTGCTGTCTTTGATGGCTTGTAGTAAATGGACAGAAACAGAGTCTAATGCTGAAAAATTTGAAGAGGTTGCTTTAAGTAATTTACGAGAAGTAAGGGATAATTTCAAATGGCAAAAAGAAGCTGAAATTACAAATGAAGCTAAGTTAGCTTTGGAGGAGTATTGGGCTCAGTTAAGAGAGTATAAGCGTCGTGCTTGGCTTAATGGAGGAGACGCTGTAGGGCAAAAACCTATGTTTTATTTTTGGTATGATTCTAGACGCTGGCAGGCAACTCCAGGGATTGCCTCATCTTGGCTTCAAGCTATCCCAGATACTGTTGCTTGTATTTCGCTTTGGGGGGGAGGATTTAGTAAAGGTCCCCAAGAAATTAGTGAAAATATGAAGAAAGATCTTGAAATGTTTCATAAAAAAGGAAGCGTTGTTCTCCTATGTTGGCAAACATCAGGTCCTGGTTTAGGAATTCCAGGTGATAAAGAGGGAAAAATTAATGGCTGGGATTATTTCCGTAAAAAATATCCTTTCGATACTTCATATGAGAAATGGTCAGAAATTTATGCTCGTGATTTGTCTCGTTTTATTATTGCTTGCGGGCTTGATGGTTACGATGTGGATTGGGAGACTTGTGGCGATCACAAAACCGTTACAAAACAAGGACATAGCTTGATGGTGTCAGACAATAATTATGAAAATATCAATAAGTTTGTTCGTGAGATGGCGAAGTACTTTGGTCCTGTAGGAGATAAATTCTTTGTAAAAACTCAACAAGATAGAGAAAATAACATTCGTGCTTTGTTTGAAACTTCAACTCAAGGTTTTCATGAAAATGAAAAAGATTTCATTGACAGATTCAAGCCTTATCTACCTAATGATTACTTAACAAAGCGTTATTATTTTTGTGCTGATGTTCCCTGTGGTACATCACCAGTTGTTTTTGGAGATGATAATGAATTCAGAAAATATTTTGACAAACACTTTATGCAAGATTATGAAGTTGCTGGTGTTGGGGAACATATAAAACAACTTGGAGGAGTGTATTACAACTCTGCAGGATTAGACATCCAAACCAAACGTTCCTCGGATGGGTTTCAAAGATTTTGGGAGAAAGGAAAAGCTATTAAAGAAAAGAAAATATGGGGATTTGGATTCTACCACGGAGAGTTAGATTATGATAGTGGAAATAAAACACCTGAGTTAAAAAACTATTTAAAGATGATTAACCAAACTCGCAACTATCATAATCACGCTATTACACGTGAGATTATTCGAATTGCTGATCCTCGTGAATCATATTCAAACTTCAAAGAATCTGAACCATTAATTGTAATTCCTTAAAATCACTGAAATATGAAGAAGATTATTTTAAATACATTACTTACAACCCTTTTATTAGGAAGTGTAGGATGTCAAGAAACTCTTGATGAAACATCTACGGATATAAAGTTTCATAACTCTGCCTATATGTCATTAGAAAAAGCAACAATGAATGTAGACAGAAAATTAGGAGGAACTGTTGAAATAGAACCTCGTTTAGCTTTGGTAGCAAAAAAAGACGAGAAAATAACTGTAAGCATTGATGATTTTTTAAAGCAATATAATCAAGAAAATACAACTAACTTTAAGATGCTTCCTGCCTCAGAAGTGGAGTTATATGAGGTAGAGAATCCTAAAAATTTTTCAAAAAACGGATCTCTTACCATAACTATCAAGGAAGGAAAAATCTCTTCTAAAGTTGGAGTTAAAATAGGTGTTTTAAATCCTAAAACATATTCATTAGGAGTGAAATATGCGATTCCACTAAATATTGTTTCAACTTCGGTAAAGCAAGTTCTGTCTAACAATAAAACTTTGGTTGCGTTGCAACGTCCTGTAATTACTTCAGTAGCTCATATAAAGGAAGGACATGCACCTAAAATAAAATTTGATCCTAAAATACCTGAATCTGAAGAGTTTACACTCCAAGCCTTTTTATGTTTGACTTTTTTAGAGCCTATCAAGGTAGTATTTATAACATGTCTATGTTGAGTTACAATTGGTATAGCCGTATCAATCCAACAGATGTTAACTTGGCAGACAAAGTTAGAGAATTTGCAACTGACGGATTAGAGATTAAAACTAAAAGATGGTATCAGGTTACTTATGTGAAAACCAAAGATCATAGAGTTAAAATATATCTTGATGGTAAGCACGTGCGTACATTTATAATGCCAAATGTTAAACTAAAAGGAGACACCACTATGAGCGTTTTCAATCCTCAGATGTCTTATTCTGTCTCTCATATTTTAAGAGAGGTACGTGTTTGGAGTAAAGCTTTAACAGAAGCCCAAATTAATGCTGATTTGTATAATCCTATAGATCCCGATTCCGATGGTTTGGTTGCTTATTTGCCTATTGATTTTGAAAATAAATATAATGATGTTACTAAATATGAAAATGTTGTAGAGCTACATAAAGCTACGAGGAATTCTCCTTTTGGAGTTCAAGATGGAGAATCTTATCATAAAATTGTAAAACCAGAAGAATACGGTATTGATGAATGGCATCATAATGTAATTTTTCCTTCTGAAACCTTGCAAAAAGTTGAACCATAATAATTTATACAAATGAAAAATAATATTAAATTAATTATATTAGCTTCCCTTGGTATGCTGTTTTCTTGTCAAAAGGACAATATTGAAGTTGTTAAAAATTTGGATAAATCTTGGGAGGTAGATTCTAAAATTAAGGATGCAGATATTCGTAATCGCTTAGGTTATGATCCTCGTTTTAATTATGCTTTAATTGAAACTACTGAATTAAATTTCCCAATGTTGTCTTTGGGGGGGTTACCTATTTCTGGTGAAAATAAGCAGGAAATTGAAGTTAAGATTCTTAAACCTTTGGAAAAGGATTTAAATGTAACTCTCCAATATGATTCTGAATTATTCGAATCAATCAAAAAAGATTATTTAGGTTATGATTTAGGTACAGAGGATCTTATTCCATTTACTGAAAAAACAAAAGTAATTTCAAAAGGAGAAACATCTGTAAAGTTTGTTGTTTCCGTAGCAAATAATCCAACTTTTAAGGGCAAATTAGTTGTCCCTTTTTCTTTAAAGACAAGTGATGATTCTGTAAAATTATTAGATACTAAAGAAAGATTGATCTTTAAAGTGTACAATGAGGAAATATCTTTCACATATCCTACAAGGGTTGCGAAAAACCTAATATTAGGGAATGATATGTATTCAACCGATATACAAATACCTTTATCAATATCAAGAGTTTTAGCAGATCAATTGACGTTGTCTTTACAAAGGTCAGACCTAAATGTGCCCAATATGGCACCTGAAAGTGTAGAGGGAACATTACCAAAGGATGTTGATTTTAGTCTAAAAGATGAAATAAAATTTAATTGGAAACTAAATACAATAAATTTGACAGAGGGGCAAAATTATCAGATTCCTCTTCAGGTAGTGGCTAAAATAGGAGATAAAAGCTATACACTACCAGACAATATATTGGTTGTACTGAATACAGACTTTTCAGAAGATAATAATTTATATTTAGGACAAAAGCCTATAGGTTCTCCTATAATTAAATCAGGTATGAGATTAACTACATTAAAACCTATTTGGAGTCCATTAAGTTTTATTGATAATAATTATAGAAGCAATAATTATGGAGTTATATCTTCCGAAAATCAAATTAAAATAGATTTTGGAGGTACTAAAAATATTCAGTCTATAAATATAGCAAGAAGATTTAAAAAACTAGACTACAGACGATATTTTACTTCTATTGATGTCTATGTAATAAACGAATTTGATCAAGAAGTTAAATTAGCAACAATGAAGACTTCCGACAATGGAGATGTTGCTATAAATCTTAATGTAGCTATTAAAGCAAAAGCTTTAATATTTAAAAATATTAAAGATGATTCTTCAATATCATATTATTATTATGGAATAACAGAGATTGATATTTATGAATAAAATGCTAATGTTTTTTACAAGTATAAAATTTATTAGTAGTTAATTATATATTTTATCGATAAAGTTTTATCCATCATATAAAATATTATAAAAATTTGTGTCGTCCTGAAAAAGTGACACAGGATTTAACAGATAAAATTACAAATCAAGTGGTACAGTTTTACCAACTGTATCACTTTTTCTTTTATGGCATTGGACAATCCTAAAATCCCAAACGCCACCACTGTCAATAGGAAATGATTTTAAAAGCATATTAAGTTAAATTTTTGAAATGTTTTGTTTTTGAAAACAAGTGTTTTTAACCCTGTAGGAGTATTTAGATATAGAAAGTATGAACACAAAAAACAGACAACGAACTAAGTTAGCTTTAGCTGAACTTGAAAAAGAAATGGAAGTTCTTACTACAGGAGAAGCGAGTACTTGTAAATGGGGGATAGGACAATACGATAAAGATTGTTTTTGGAGGTGTGTAGCTTACTTTAAGTTAGAAGGGACTATAACAGAGGCTATGGCAGAGCCTTTTTTATGTGGTGTAAAGGTTGGTCAGGTTCCACATCCCGATGAGCAACATTTTAAACAGCAGGAGTCCATCGTAAGGTTTTTGACCCGAGGCGGAAGCCCTTTTTTGATAGTATTTGTCGATGATAACGGAAATGGGTTTCCAATCGATAATGGTATCGACCTGTGCGTAAGAAGAGCCTTTTCGGGTGCGTCTTTCTACATCGTAAGCAGCAAAGGACATACCGAATAGGGTTTTGGTGGGTTTCATAAAGTAGATATACGAAATAATTAATTAATAATCAAGTAATTAACAAGTTGTTTTAGAAAAATTTGCCTTACAAAGGTCTCAAAATGTAGGTTCTTGATTTTGTTTAAAACAAAACGAACCTTTTGGATTATATTTACCAAAGCATAAGAATTGTAAATACATCAATATTGTGTTTTTTACGTCAAGACTTTTATCGTTTTAAAAACTCAAAAAGCACATAATTTACTGCATATAAAAAAGGTAAGGTAGCGGCAATGCCTATTGCGCAAAGCAGTGTACCTGAAAGAGTAAAAACTATACCAACGATTAAAGATACAAAAACCAAAAATAAATAAGGAGATACACTTTTGATGCTACTTTTAATTGCAGAAAATAAAGGTTTATCTTGCAATATAATATACGGAATAGTTAATGTAAAAAATACTGAAAGCAACACTTGAAACCAAAAGCTAAACATTTGAAGATTTATAACCATCAGTAGTAAAGAAATACTTAGTTTTATTGCCCAAAGTAGTACAACATATCCTATAATTCTTGCTGTATATTCCGAATTATAATGGTTAAAAACTTCTCTTGCATTTAAAAGTGTGTTTTCTTTGAATTTTTCAAAAACATTGTAAAAACCCGCAGACATAGGAGCTATTAAACAGCTTATGAGCAACACAAATAAGTTAGAGGCAATCAAAAAACGTTTTGAGTTCACAAGCAATGTTAAATTTTCAATGTCGTTTTGGCTCACCATAGCAATAAACTTTTCCAGAGGCATTCCTAAAATGGAAGGCAAAAGCCAAGAGTACAGCCCAAAGCATACTACAAAAAGTAACAAAGCAACAGGCGTAGTTACTAAGAGTGTTTGCCTATAAATATGAAATGCCATACGTACTACATTGGGCATAGAAAGGGTGGGGCGAGGTTTGTTTTCTGAAGAAATGTCGTTCATAAAAATTATTTTGCTGGGGCTAATTTACGGATTTTAATTTTGAAAGCAGCAAAAAGTAAAGTCATAAACGGACTAATCAAATTAAAAAAAGCATAAGGCAGATAAGTAAGTGTAGGGACTCCTAACACGCCACTGTTGTACGCTGCACAAGTGTTCCAAGGAACTAGTACAGAGGTTACCGTTCCAGAATCTTCAAGGGTACGACTCAAGTTTTCAGGAGCTAATCCTTTCTTTTCATAAGTTTTGGCGAACATTTTCCCAGGTACTACTACCGATAAATATTGGTCAGATGTGGTAATATTTATCATCAGGCAACTGGCAACGGTACTGGCAAAGAGTGCAAATACCGAATCAAATAATTCCAAAAGCCAACGTGTGATGCGTTTTAACGCGCCAATGGCTTCCATAACTCCGCCAAAAACCATAGCACAGATAATGAGCCAAACGGTGTTGAGCATTCCACTCATTCCTTTGGAAGTAAACAAATCGGAAAGTTGTTCATTATTAGTTTCGATAGCTATGGGTGAGGTAATGGCATCCATAACTCCACGATAAGCCACTTTAAAATCAAGTACAGCACTTCCAGTGATACTTTTTACGATTTCGGGCTGAAAGATAACAGCAAAAATTCCCCCTAGCAAAGTTCCTGTCATTAAAGCTGCCAAAGGGTCTATTTTACGTAATACCAAAATCAAGATAAAAGCAGGAACTACAAATAACCAAAGAGAGATATTGAATTTACTGGATATAGCAAGTGCTATGGCTGAAGTATCGGGCAAATCAGATGATGAAAAACTAAAGCCAAGGAGTAAGAAAATGACCAAAGTAATGATAAAAGTAGGTACAGTGGTTAGGGTCATATATCGGATGTGTGAAAAAAGATCAGTACCTGCCATTGCTGCCGCCAAATTGGTTGTATCGCTCATTGGAGACATTTTATCGCCAAAATATCCGCCCGAGATGATTGCCCCAGCGGTCATTCCCATTGGTATGCCCAATGCCTGACCAATACCCATTAAGGCGATACCGATGGTGGCAGAGGTAGTCCAGCTACTGCCCGTAGCCACTGAAATTACAGCACAGATAACCACACAAGCAAACAGAAAAATCGTTGGGTTTAGAATCATCAATCCGTAATAAATCATTGCCGGAATAATGCCACTAACCAGCCACGTACCTGATAAGGCACCTACCATAAGTAAAATTAAAATCGCCCCTCCGGTAGATTTAATATTTAGAAAAACCTGTTCCATCATTTCTTTAAATGAAACCTTAACCCACAACCCCACCAAAGCTGCTATGGTAGCCCCCAGAAGCAAAACAAACTGATTGGAACCTCCTAAAACGTTGTCTTCTGCCCCATTGTACGCAACTAAAACATTATATGCTAACATTACAATCAAAGCCGTAATCGGGATTAAAGCCTGAAACAAGTTAATTTCTTTTTTCATCGTATTTTTTAAATATATTATTTGTCAAAGGCGCAAATGTAAATAAAAAATGACTTTTATCCGTGCTCATATTGTCCAATTGCTATTTTTGTCACAAAATTTCATTTGAATAAACCATAATGTAAATAAATCATAGAAAATGTTGTGATATTGAGGTGCTAAATTATGGTTAAAAAAAAGAATAAAAATTTGGATATATCTGTTTTTTTATTAAATTGCGTCTGAAAAATGACTTAATAAAGTCTTTTTATCGTAAAAATCATTTATTTTATGGATTTTGTTTTTTAATAAAATTTTGAAAGTAATGTTTCTTTAAGAAAAGATAGCTTTCAGTCACACATCATTAAAAGTATTTTTATGGAAACAAAAACGAACACTCGGAAAAATTGGGAACGCCTTTTGTTGGCACCTCGTGGTTGGTACTGGATACAGCTTTATAAGTTTAAGACTAATCCCAAATTCGCAGGGCTTAATTGGTTTTTAGGATGGTTCTTTATGCCCTTCATTCTCGTTCGGAAAGATTTGTTTTCAGAGGAAACGTGGATATACAAACTTTCCTTGTTTTCAATGGCTTTTCTGATTTGGTTTATCATACGCGTAACGGTTTATGACCGATTGGAAAAACGCTCAAGAGCCTATTACGAAGCCTATCTTGAAGAAAACAAAATACAGACAAATCTACCTTAAATTTCACAAATTCAAATTATCCGAAGTTATTAACACTTCGGATTTTTGTTTCTATATTATATATCCGATTTGCTATTAGCCAACCCTTATTTGCTAATTGCTATAAGTTATTTTTATTACCTTTGCTACACGTGTAGGCGTGTTTCCCCAAGATGTAGGAACGTTTCCTACACGTGTAGGAGTATTTCCTCAAGATGTAGGAGCGTTTCCTACACGTGTAGGAGTATTTCCCCAAGATGTAGGAGTGTTTCCTCAAGATGTAGGAACGTTTCCTACACGTGTAGGAGTATTTCCCCAAGATGTAGGAACATTCCCTACAAGTATGGGAGTGTTTTATTGATATATCTAAAAGGAAACTAAAAAAGCAATTCTCTTTTCTGTGCTTTATTCAGCTAAATCGTCAACTTCTACTTTTAGGTTATTGATGATAAACTCTTGTCTGTCAGGCGTATTTTTTCCCATATAGAATTCTAAAAGTTGCTCAACACTCATATTTTTATCCATCATCACAGGGTCGAGCCGAATGTCTTCCCCAATAAAATGTTTAAACTCTTCGGGAGAAATTTCACCAAGTCCTTTAAATCGGGTAATTTCGGGCTTTCCTTTTAGTTTTTCAATGGCTTGTTGTTTTTCTTCTTCGGAATAACAATAGATGGTTTCTTTTTTATTACGCACCCTAAAGAGAGGGGTTTGAAGGATATACAAATGTCCCTCTTTGATGAGCTCTGGGAAGAATTGCAAAAAGAAAGTAATGAGCAGTAGGCGAATGTGCATACCATCAACATCGGCATCGGTGGCAATAACGATGTTGTTGTAACGCAAATCCTCCATTGATTCTTCAATGTTTAGTGCCGCTTGTAAAAGGTTGAATTCTTCATTTTCATAGACAATTTTTTTGGTCATTCCGTAGGTGTTCAATGGCTTTCCTTTTAAGCTAAAAACGGCTTGGGTGTTCACATTTCGTGATTTGGTAATTGAGCCCGAAGCCGAATCTCCCTCGGTAATAAATAGAGTACTTTCCAAACTGCGTTCGTCTTTCGAATTGGTCAAATGGATACGACAATCGCGCAGTTTACGGTTGTGTAAACTTGCTTTTTTTGCCCGATCACGAGCCAGTTTACGAATGCCAGAAAGCTCTTTGCGCTCTCGCTCCGCTTGATTTATTTTTTGTTGGATAGCCTCGGCAATTTCAGGATTTTTATGTAAGAAATTATCCAGATGTTTGCTCACAAAATCAACGATATAGGTGCGTACCGAGGGCATTCCTTCTCCCATTTCGGTTGAGCCCAATTTGGTTTTGGTTTGACTTTCGAAAACGGGCTCCATTACTTTAATGGAAATCGCTGCAACTACCGATTTGCGAATATCAGAAGCATCGTATTGTTTGTTATAAAACTCACGGAAAGTTTTGACCATAGCCTCGCGAAAAGCCGCTAAATGCGTACCACCTTGTGTGGTATTTTGCCCATTTACAAAGGAGTAATACTCCTCACTATATTGGGTGCGACTGTGAGTGATGGCAACTTCAATATCTTCGCCCCTCAGGTGAATAATGGGATAGAGAAAATCCTCTTCATTGTTATTGTCGTTAAGTAGGTCTTTTAGTCCGTTTTCCGAATAGAATTTTTCTCCGTTATAGGCTATGGTAAGTCCTGGATTTAGGTACACGTAGTTTTTGAGCATACGCTCCACATATTCATTTCGGAATTTATAGTTTTTGAAAATGGTGGCATCGGGTACGAAAATAACACTGGTTCCTTTGCGTTTGGTTGTTGCCTCTACGGGTAGTTCGTTGGTGAGTACTCCTTTTTCAAAGGTAGCTGATTTTGATTGATTATCACGAACCGATTCTACTTTAAAATAAGTAGAAAGGGCATTTACGGCTTTGGTACCCACCCCGTTGAGTCCTACCGATTTTTTAAAGGCTCGGGAGTCATACTTTCCGCCAGTGTTCATTTTGGAGACCACATCTACTACTTTCCCAAGCGGAATTCCACGCCCATAATCGCGTACCTCAACCTGATTTTCATTGATTTTTACTTCGATGGTTTTTCCTGCTCCCATAACAAACTCATCGATACTGTTATCCAATACTTCTTTTAGGAGGATGTAAATACCATCATCGGCAGAAGAGCCATCGCCTAACTTCCCGATGTACATTCCAGGGCGCATACGAATATGTTCTCGCCAGTCTAACGATTTGATATTGTCTTCCGTATATTGGGTATTGTCAAACATAAAAAATTATTTTTATAGGATTATGCAGTATGGTAATTTGGGAGCTAAGATAACATTTTTTTAGAAATAATTCAGTACATTATAAGGCATTCAAAATAAGATTTACCTATGAGTTGAATAAGATTTGTTTTTAATTTTTAAAAATATATTTTTGCTTAAAACATTCAAGAAGATAAATAGAAAAGCAATGTCTATTTCTGAATTGATTTTAATCATTATTTTAGGTATGCAGGATATTGTAGTGAATAAGTTTGTTACTTATAATGAAGATTACTTATTTTAAAAGAATTTTATAACAAGAAATTATGCGAAAATCTGTGGAAAAATCTGTAGAAATTCTAAAAAAAGGGGGAGTTATTCTTTATCCTACCGATACCGTTTGGGGCATCGGTTGTGATGCTACCAATTACGATGCGGTTAGTCGTATTTTTCAAGTCAAACAACGTAGTGAAAGTAAGAGTTTAATCATTTTGGTCAATTCGGAGGCTATGTTGAAACATTATGTCGCCGAAATTCCTACACAAATTTTGGAATTTTTACAAAGGGCAGAAAGTCCCACAACTGTGATTTATCAAAACCCTAAAAACCTTGCCAGTAATGTAATAGCACAAGACAATAGCGTGGCTATAAGAATCGTAAAAGATGATTTTTGTCAAAGATTGATAGCCGAATTTGGTAAACCCATTGTCTCTACTTCGGCAAATATCAGTGGCGAGTCTACTCCTGCCCATTTTGGGCAAATTGACCCTCGTATTGTCAATCAAATGGATTTTGTGGTGAAGTATCGACAAGACGATAGACAAGTTGCCTCACCTTCACGATTGATACGTTTTAGCTCGGAAGGAAAAGTTGAAATTTTAAGATGATTTTACCACGATTTCTAGCGGTCGTATTTTAATCCGACAGCCAAGTAAGGGGATAGCTTGTTGTTTTTTAAAACGTTGTAATACACCTGAAAAGTTTTGTCTTCAAAGTAAGTGTTTCTTGAAAAAGCCAATCCTGCAGTGGGTTGAACCGCCAAATGTTTTCCAATTTTGATTTCTGGACGTATACCCAAATGCCCAATTTGTGAACCCAAAGCAACTTCTTTTGATTGATAATCTGCCGTGGCTAAAAGAACTTGTACCTCTGATACTAATCCCAATTTAATATTTTTAGAAATTTGTTTACTAAACTCAAAATCAAGGTAATTATAAAAAAACAAGCGTAATGAATATTCCGAATCAATGTTCCAACGTAGCATAAATGCAGGAGAGAACATTGCATAATCATAGGCATTGTTTATCGAAGCCCCGATTCCCCATTCAAAAGCAGAATTTTCTCTACGAATTAACATTCCTCCTCCCAACACAAAAGCATCTTTTGCTGAAAATTTTGAAATATTGGTAGAAAAAGTTCCTCCGCCAAGCATCAGCAAAGCAAACCATTTTTTGTGTATGGGAAGGAACTGACCGAAAGTCAGTGAGATGTTCGAAATTTGAGAAATGGTATGTGGCGCTATTTTTTGCGAATTATTCAAGTTAGTTTGAATTGCCCAAAGCGAAACAAATGAAGTTTTATTTAATTGATTATCTTCATTGTATTTCATTGAAAGCGGAACTCTTATCCATAAATCGAAAGTCTGTAGTGGCTTATTGGGAGCTAAGTTTTCGTCGGAAGCATTTTTTACCGATGAGGAAACAAGATATTCTGTTTTTAGCCGAATTTGTGCTTCAATTTCAATATATTGTAACAGAAAGAAAGCCAAAAAAACAATACACTTTTTTTGCCCAAAAATTCTTTTCATAAGCTCCATTCTTTTAAGAATAACATCCTACTTCTACCCAAAATGTCATTACAACTAAACTCTAAATCCATTTTCTTATTTCTTACGGAAATAGACATCAATAGGAACTCCTTTAAAATCAAAATGTTCGCGGAGCTGATTTTCAATAAATCGGCGATAAGGTTCTTTTACATACTGTGGTAAATTAGCAAAAAATACAAACTGAGGCATTGGGGTAGGCAATTGCGTACAGAATTTGATTTTGATATACTTCCCTTTGATTGCTGGGGGCGGACGATTTTCAATAATGGGCAACATCACCTCATTAAGTTTTGAAGTAGGTATGCGTTTGGAACGATTTTGATACACTTCAACGGCTTGTTCAATAGCCTTGTAGATGCGTTGCTTATTTAGTGCGGAGATGAAAATAATAGGTACATCGGTGAAAGGCTCTATTTCCTTACGGATAATCGCCTCGAAATTTTTTGCGGTGTTGGTTTGTTTTTCAACTAAATCCCACTTGTTGACCAAAATAACAATTCCTTTACGATTGCGTTGTGCTAACCAAAAGATATTGCTATCCTGCCCTTCAAAGCCTCGTGTTGCATCAATCATCAAAATACAAACATCGGCGTGTTCGATGGCTCTAATGGAACGCATTACGGAGTAAAACTCCAAATCTTCCTTTACCTTTGATTTTCTTCGGATTCCTGCCGTATCCACTAAGTTAAATTCAAATCCGAATCGGTTGTATTTGGTGTCAATGGCATCGCGGGTAGTTCCTGCAATATCGGTAACTATGTATCGGTCTTCCCCAATTAAAGCATTGATAAACGATGATTTCCCAGCATTGGGTCGCCCCACTACAGCAAATCGTGGTAAATCTTCATCGTTTTTTGACTCCCTCTCAGGAAGAATTTTTACCAAATCATCAAGTAATTCACCCGTACCGCTTCCGTTAATACTTGAAAGGGTGTACACATTTTCAAATCCGAAGGCATAAAATTCGTGTGAGTTAGCCACACGATTGTTGCTATCTACTTTATTTACAGCTACAAAAACAGGTTTTTTTGATTTTCGGAGCAAATCGGCTACCGTTTCATCCATTCCCGTAATACCATCTTCAACATCAACCATAAATACAATAGCATCTGCCTCATCAATGGCAAGGGAAACTTGTTTATCAATCTCTTTTTCGAAGGAGTCATCACTTCCCACTACGTAGCCTCCAGTATCAATAACTGAAAATTCCACTCCGTTCCAATCGGTTTTTCCGTAATGACGGTCGCGTGTTACACCACTTACGGCGTCAACAATGGCTTCACGGCGTTTGATAAGGCGATTAAAAAAAGTAGATTTTCCTACATTTGGGCGTCCGACGATGGCAACAATGGCACTCATAATTTTGTGTTTTTTTAGCGTAAAAGAAAGTTTAAAGGAAGCTGTAACACCTTTTGATTATATTTTTTTTAGTTGTTGCTGCATCATACGTATTTGCTCGGTCATCATATTTTGTTTGTCGAGCTTTTTGGCTTCGGAGAGCAATTCTTGAGCTTCACGTTTGCGACGTTTTTGCATCATTATTCCTGCTAAACTGAGTTTTGCCATAGCTATATCGTAACTCATAGTAAGCCCCAATTGCAAAGCCTTTCGGAAGTATTTTTCAGCTTGAGTCAGATTGGTTTGTGAGGTTAATATTCCGTATAGATAGTTATAGTATCCTTGCTGTTTACGGATAAGTGCTGTTTGTGGGTCTGCAATTTTATCTAGCCATTTTTTGGTTCCTGCAAAATCTTGCTTTCGTAAACGAAAGAAAGCCAGTAAAATATATTCGTTTCTGAAATATAAAAAAATCGGGATTAATGCCAGAAAAATCAAAGCTATTCCATTACCGATATTTTTCTGTGTGAACTGATATACCGCCAAAGCGATAATCAGTACCGCTACCGCCAATTTTACGTATTTGTTTTGTATGAATTTCATCTGAATATCAAGTTTATTAAATGTTTGTGTGTAAAAATGCAAAACTACAAATAAAATTCCGAAAGAAAAATAATTTTTATCTTTGCCCTATTAGGCAGATTTAAAGAAACCAAAAATGGGATTTGTTTTTAAACAATCATTGAAAAATATTTTGACCACTTATTTAGGTTTTGCCATAGGAGCGATAAACACCTTGTTTTTGTTTACTTACTTTTTGAGTAAATCACAATACGGCTTGGTCAGTTATATCACCTCTACGGCTACCATTTTATCTCCCCTAATCGCCTTTGGCGTGCATCAGACCTACATTCGCTTTTATGCCACCTATGATAATACTAATGAGCGGTCACGATTTAATTTTATGCTTTTTTTACTGCCTTGGGCTGTCATTATTCCATTGGTTTTTGTAGGATATTTAAGCTATGAGCACTTGGTGGCTTGGCTTTCTTCAAAAAATGCCGAAGTGGGCAACTACCTGCCAGTAATCTTTTTTACGGGGATTACTATGGCTTATTTTGAAATAGGATATGCTTGGGCAAGAGTACAGTTACAAACTGTCGCAGGAAATTTTTTAAAGGAAGTTTTTCATCGTGTGGGGATATTATTACTGCTTGTGGCTTTTTATTTCAAGTTGATGACTTTTGAGATATTAGTACAAGGCGTGTTTTGGGTGTATTTTCTGCGGATGATTTGTATGTTTGTTTTGGTATTTTTTATGGTTCGACCTCAGTTTCATATAGGATTTCCTTCTAACAAACATTCGGTATTGTGGTATAGCGCATTTGTAGTGCTTTCGGGGTCTGTGGCAACCTTGTTGGTGGATATTGATAAGTTTATGCTCAATCAGTACGTAGCCCTCCCTGATATTGCTATTTACAATGTGGCTATTTTTTCGGCAACGGTTGTAGTAATCCCTTACAGAGCGGTTTACCAAATAGTTAGTCCGCTTGTAGCTCAATGGCTACACCAAAACAAAATCAACGAAATACACCAACTATATCACAGGAGTACTTTGGGGGTATTTGCTTTTAGTATGCTAATTTTTGTACTTATTGTCACTAATGCTCGTCAAATGTACGCATTATTGCCTGACCCAGCTTATGAGCAAGGTCTGTGGGTGCTGATAATTATCGCTTGTGTAAAACTCTCCGATGCCTTAACAGGAGTTAATAATGCGCTACTATTTAATTCAGCATATTACAGATATATCCTACTTTTAGGGATTTTATTACTCATAACAACAGTATTACTAAATATTTGGCTCATTCCTAAATACGGAATTAATGGCTCAGCAGTAGCAACCTTTATTGCGTTTATTGTATATAATATGTTAAAAATAAGTCTAGTATGTGCAAAATTTAGGTTGCAGCCTTTTAGTAAAACAATAATACAAATCATTTTTATAGGTGCAATACTAACGCTTATCGGGTATTTTTGGGATTTCTCTTTTGCCAATCCTCTCATAAATATCCTATTAAAATCAATTCTTATTCTAATACTAACTTTTCCTTTACTAAAAAAGATAAAATCCGAAATTTCTCATCTCTAGAAAGGATCAAATACCAAATACTAAGTATCAAGTATCAAGATAGAAACATATCCCTAATCGTTTAATTTTTTTAATCCTCAATTTAATATTTAAGCCATTTCCAAATTTCCTTATAACTTGCTTTTTTACCATACATCAAAATGCCGATACGATATATTTTGGAGGCAATACCTATGATTATCAAAAAGGTAGCGTATAGTGTCAGTAGTGAAATTAGTATTTCCCACCAACTTACCCCAAAAGGAATACGCATAAGCATTACCACTGGCGAGGTAAACGGAATGTATGAAAAAATTACTGAAATAGTGCCGTGAGGTTCCTCAATTACAGTGAAAATCCCTACGTAAATAGCTAATATTAAAGGAAGTAAAATAGGGAACATAAATTGCTGAGTATCTGTTTCATTATCCACAGCTGCACCAACGGCAGCATAAAGGGCGCTGTATAGAAGAAATCCTCCTGAAAAGTACAACAAAAATGAAACAAACATATTCATAAACGGAAATTTGAAAAATTCTACCAAAATTTCGGAGATTAGGCGGTCTGTACCCGATTTTGCCATCAGTATTTCATTGGTGGAAGACGGACTTACATTGAAAAACGAAGTCAGAATGGTCATCAAGAATCCTCCAAAAATCATCCATATTAGAAATTGAGTTACCCCAACAAGTGAAGTTCCCAGAATTTTTCCCATCATCAATTGAAAAGGTTTTACTGACGAAATGATAATTTCAATGATTCGATTGTTTTTCTCTTCAATCACGCTACGCATAATCATATTTCCGTAGATGATAATGAACATAAAAAGCAAATATCCAGCGACCCCTCCAAAAAACAAATTGATAAAACTACTTAGCTCGGTGGTTTTCTCGCCACTGAAATTTGCCAATAGTATGTCAATGCGTACTTTAGCGGATTCTATTTGAGCATTATCAATACCTTTTTGGGTAAGATTGATTTGAAAAATCTGGTTTTCAATATCTTCAGTGATATCTCGAATTAGTGAAAAATTTGGCGAATCGTTAGAAAAGAATTCAATGTTAGATTGCCAAAGGCTATCCTTCGTATCAGGAATATACAATAATCCGTATGCGTTTTCTTGTTGAACCAAAGCCTTAGCTTGGTCGGTATTTTTATCTGCTAAATATTGATATTCAATATCAGAAGAATTTTTGAAAGTTTGTGAAAAATAACCGCTTCTGTCTAAAACCATAATTTTTTTGGTTTTCCCGCTGTTATTCACATTAGTAAGATACCCGATAAGCAACCCAAATAAAATCATAATAATTGGGCTGACGAAAGTCATTATTATAAACGATTTATTGCGAATTTTATTCAGATATTCTCTTTTTAAGATCAGTTTAAGATTTTTCATAGATTAGAAGACGTTTTTTTATGAATGGAATTGATGAAAATTTCATTAGCTGAAGGGATTACCTCTACAAAATGTGTGATTTCTGCCTTTGAGGAAAGTAATTGCAATAAGTGATTAGGCGACTGATTTTCACCAATATGAATGTTTAACTTCAATTCATCGTACAAACTTTTAAAATAAGCAGGAGTAACATTTAGGTGTTGTTTTAACTCATTTAAAAGTGATTCTTTATTTTGGGTTTTAAGTCCTACTTGAAAAATATTCTGTTTGAATTGTCTTTTAATATCGAGGAGTTTTCCGTCCAGAATTTTTTCTGATTTATGAATTAAAGCGATATAATCACAAAGTTCTTCCACCGATTCCATACGATGGGTGGAAAAAATAATGGTGGCACCTTGTTCTCGCAAATATAAAATTTCATCTTTGATAATGTTAGCGTTGATGGGATCAAAGCCGCTGAAAGGTTCGTCAAAAATGAGTAACTTGGGCTGATGTAGTACCGTTACCATAAACTGAATTTTTTGTGCCATTCCTTTGGAGAGCTCTTGCACTTTTTTATTCCACCAATCGCCAATTTCTAATCGATCAAACCAAAATTTTAGTCTGGTTTTAGCTTCATTCTTTGAAAGTCCTTTGAGTTGAGCCAGATAAAGTGCTTGTTCGCCCACTTTCATATTTTTATACAGCCCTCTCTCTTCGGGCAAATACCCAATTTGAGCAACGTGTTTGCTTTGAAGCGGTTCTCCGTCAAAGAAAATTTTTCCCGTGTCGGGAAATGTGATTTGATTGATGATCCGGATAAATGAGGTTTTTCCTGCACCATTGGGTCCTAACAAACCAAAAATACTCCCTTTAGGAATGTTTAGCGAAACCTCTTTGAGTGCGGTATGATTTCCGTATTTTTTGCCGATATTTTCGGCAGTTAACATATAATTCATATACTAATTGAGCTGTTATATTTATACGAAATTTTCAAGTTTTAAAGCAATACGTCTGCGTTGTTCATCTTTTTCAATAACCTTTACCATAACGTGTTGATGGAGTTTTACTACTTCATTTACGTCGGCAACGTATCCTTCTTTGAGTTGCGAAATGTGTATTAGTCCGCTTTCTTTAATGCCGATATCTACAAAGCAACCAAAAGCCGTAATATTATTGACAATACCTGCAAGTAACATTCCCTCACGTACATCGTCAAAAGTTTTTACATTGGGGTCGAATTCAAAAATTTTTACTGATTTTCGAGGGTCTATACCTGGTTTTTCTAGTTCTTTGAGTAGATCTTTCAGATACATCGTTCCAACATCATCATTTATATATCTTTGAATGTCAATTTGAGCGATAGCTGAGGTATTTCCTATTAAGGCTTCGGAGGAAATTTTTAAATCCGATGCCATTTGTTCTATAATGGGATAGGCTTCGGGGTGTACTGCCGAATTGTCTAACCGATTTTTTCCGTTGTGAATACGTAAAAAAGCCACAGCTTGTTGATATGCTTTTTCTCCTAATCGAGGTACGTTTAAAAGTTCTTTCCGCTGGGTAAAAGCCCCATTTTCAGAACGATATTTCACAATATTTTCTGCCATTTTTTCGCCAATTCCCGAAACATAAGCCAGTAATTCTTTTCCTGCCGTATTTAGGTTTATTCCTACTGAATTGACACAATGCGCCACTACGGCATCTAATTCTTCTTTTAGTTTGGTAGGATTTACATCGTGTTGGTATTGCCCTACGCCAATGGCTTTGGGGTCGATTTTGACTAGTTCAGCCAAAGGGTCAGCAAGTCGGCGACCTATTGAAACTGCACCGCGTACGGTAACATCGTAAGTTGGAAATTCTTCACGCGCAATTTTAGATGCTGAATATACTGAGGCTCCTGCTTCGTTCACCACAAAAACTTGCAACGGACGGTCAAAAGCGATTTTTTTGACAAACCATTCTGTTTCACGCGAGGCTGTTCCGTTGCCAATGGCAATTGCTTCTATTTGATAGGCGTTTACCATTGATTTTAATTTTTTCATCGCCATAGTTAGGTCTTTTTGCGGCGGATGCGGATAGAGGGTTTCATTGTGTAACAAATCGCCTTTTTGGTCTAAACAAACCACTTTGCATCCAGTTTTAAATCCTGGGTCGATGGCTAAAATCCGTTTTTCGCCTAAGGGAGAAGCCAGTAAAAGTTGTTTGAGGTTTTCGGCAAAAATGGCTATGGCTTTGCTGTCGGCTTGTTCTTTGGCTTCTTGTAAAACCTCATTGGCTATAGAGGGCGAAAGTAAACGTTTATAACTGTCAGCAATGGTATCAGATAGAAAATCAGCGACTTCACCACTGCTTTTTATGATGTTTTTTTCGATAAAGTCTAAGGCTTCATCGGTATTGATTTCAATTTTTAAACGAACAAACCCTTCACTTTCAGCGCGGAGCATTGCCAAAATACGATGCGACGGGGCTTTCATCAAATGTTCTTCCCAATCAAAATACATCATAAATTTCTGAGCCTCATTATCTTCTGATTTATTTTTTATTACTTGTGATATGATATTGGCATTGCGCTGAAACATTCGCCGAAGTGTTTTTCGTATAAACAAATTTTCGCTAATCCATTCAGCAATAATGTCTGAAGCTCCTTCGAGCGCTTGTTTTTCGGAGAGAACTTGGTTGGAAATAAATTTCGTAGCTTCTCCTTGTACATCTTTAGTTCGCTGAGCCATAATGGTTTTAGCTAAAGGCTCTAATCCTTTTTCTTTGGCTACATCACCTCGCGTTTTTTTTCTCTTTTTGAAAGGCAGATACAAATCTTCCAATTCACTCAAAATGAAAGTGTTTTCTATTTTTGATTTTAGTGTATCGGTTAATTTTCCTTGCTCTTCAATGGCCGTAAAGATGGTGGTTTTTCGTTTTAAAATATTTTCATAATCGGTTTGCGCTTTGGCTATTTGCCCAATGGCAATTTCATCTAAATTTTCGGTCTTGTCTTTGCGATAACGTGCAATAAAGGGAATGGTACATCCTTGCGAAAGTAATGACAAGGTATGTTCTATTTGTTTTTCCCTAAGTGAATGATATTGATTTTGAATATATTGTATGTTATTCATTTTCTTTTACTTATAGCTTTTGTTTTTTGTTTTTGCGTTTTAGCGTGTAAAAAACAGTTAATAAAATTCCGATTAGCACGATAAAAAACACCCACAAATGCGAAATGGCAATGATGAATTCTCCGAACATATCAGCCCCATCGGTAAAGGCTTCTTTCCATTTTTTCCAGAAGGAATCACCCACTTGGGTTTTTGAGGTCTCCGAAAAGTAACGTAAGTTAATTAAACTATACTTAGTATTGTGTTCCAGATATTTAAGTCTGCCCTCAGTGCTTTCTATTTCTGTTCGGATTTCATTGATTGCTCTTTGAATTTCTAAGATTTCTTCTATCGTTTTTGATTTTTTTAACAAATCGGTATAAACAGCTTCTAATTCCTTTTTGTTTTTGATACGAGCCTGAACATCAATAAATTGAGAAGTTACATTTTCCGTTGAAATACGTTGGCTAATAATGGTTTCTGCCTTTGATTTTATTTTTTGAAGATACTGATCAAAATTTTTGGCTGGGATATACACCTGAGTTGAATTATCATACTCATTAATTTCTTGTTCTTGTATATATCCTTGATAATCATTAGTTAATTGGATGATAAACTGCTCGGTTTCGGACAAATCTTTCACCGAAAAACGCAGACTGGCATTTCGTATGATTTTTTGTGCATCTATTTGTGCATTTTCATCAAGTAAAGTCGCTTCAACATCTTCCTGTAAATCATTAGATTCATAGGCAAACAATTGATTATCAGTTTTGTTTTTACCGCAAGAAAGCAACAATCCTGCGAAAATCAGGAGATAAATATATTTTTTCATACAAAAATGGTTTTGGCAAATGTAGGTATTTATTCAAAAAATTCTAAAAAATAATGGAAAAAGCGTCTTTATTTCTAAAAAAGTTATTGAAATTCTATCGGATTAGTGTGTTTGTACTGATAATCTAATTCTTGAGAGCATAAAGTCCCTAATATTATTCTACCTTGATTCATTATAGGAGAATAGTTGTTGATTATTTTATTTTGATAATCAATAATTTGTTTCTTTGTAGGATGTAAAGGAGCCACAATATTGTACGTTTTGCCAACGAAATGTTTTAATATCATTTTTTCTACAATTAGACTCACGTCTTCGTAATGTACGTGATTGACAGCTTGGTCAAGGTTCGACACTTTGTATTTGCTTAACATACGTGTACCGCCCATCAGTCCACCTAAACGCAAAATATTGATTTGAGGAAATTGTTTCTTAAACTGATTTTCAATATACAACATATTCTGATGAAGTTGTTCGTCTTGGAAAGTATGTTCTGAAATAGGTTGCTCAACTTGCGGATAAATCCCTATTGAACTCATCAAAAAAATGGATTTATTATAATTGCTTATAAAGCGCAACATATTTTGAAATTTGTTTTCAAGTCGTTTTATGTCAGTGTTTTTTGAAAAAGGAATGGTAATGATAATCGTTTCTAATTCTTGAAGGCATTCCCATATTTTTGTTTTTTCCAGTGTGTATTCTTCAGGGAAAAATATTTGTGTCGCCTCAAATCCCATCGTTTGCAAAGTAATTTGTTTTTCGACAGAAGTGGTGGTTGTAAAAACCTTATTTTCAGAAGCAAAATGTTTTGCTAGATGCAAGCCTAACCAACCACAACCAATAATTCCTATTTTATTCATAATTCTGAATCTTTTTGTAAAAAAATATATAATCTGTAAAGCCAAATGTAACCTTTTTTGAGTTGAAAATATATTTTTCTTTAAAATTTTGATGAATTTGTGCCATTTAAAAATTTCTGATTAAAACTAACAATAATTTTTTCTGTATCTTTACCCGCAAATTTAGTCAAAAGTATGGAAACGCCTATCTTACAATTACATAATGTTTCAGTATTTCAGAATGCTAATCTGATACTTTCCAACGTAAATCTGACCATTAAAAAAGGAGAATTGGTATATTTGATTGGAAAGACAGGAACTGGAAAAAGTAGTTTGATGAAGCTACTCTATGGCGATTTACCACTCAAAAGTGGGGAAGGGAGCGTGGTGGACTTTGATTTGAAAACACTTCAAGAAAAGCAAATACCTTTTCTTAGACGCAAATTAGGAGTGGTTTTTCAAGACTTTAAATTACTTGCTGACCGTAATGTTTACGATAATTTAGCTTTTGTGCTTCGGGCTACTGGTTGGAAAGAAACCAAGCAGATTCAAAACCGAATCAAAGAAGTATTGGTTAAGGTAAAAATGCACACCAAAGCTTTCAAATATCCTCACGAACTTTCAGGAGGGGAGCAGCAACGTGTTGCCATTGCTAGAGCTTTACTTAACGACCCTGAACTGATTTTAGCTGACGAACCCACAGGAAATCTTGACCCTGAAACCAGCGTGGAAATTATGCGGGTATTGCAAGAAATCAATACTTCAGGGCGAACCATTCTGATGGCAACTCACGACTATACCCTCATTCTTAAATTTCCTTCCAGAACGCTCAAATGCGAAGGAGAAAAAGTATTTGAAGTTATCCAGCGTACCGTATAGTCCTCCACCATTTTATAGGCTCTTAAAAAATACATAGCTTTTGCCTTTTAAAATATTCATTTAAAACAAATAAAAAACGATTTATATCTATTATCAATGAAAAAAAACATCGTAAACCTATTACTTTTTCTGATTTTTCCTTTTATAATCCAAGCTCAACAAAAACATCCTACCGATGCTTTTGTTTCGCCTTTGGATATTCCACTTTTGCTTTCTGGTAACTTTGGCGAATTGCGAAACAATCACTTTCACGCTGGGCTTGACTTTAAAACACAAGGACGAGAAGGGCTTTCGGTTTACGCCGCTGCACAAGGCTACGTGTCCCGAATTAAAGTGGGTTTGTACGGCTACGGAAAGGTTATTTACATAACGCATCCTAACGGATATACTTCGGTTTATGCTCATTTACAAAAATTTTCTCCAGAAATTGAAAAATATGTCAAACAACGACAATACGCAAAGAAAACGTTTGAAATAGAATTATTTCCGAAGGAGGGGGAACTTCCAGTTAATCAAAAACAACTCATCGGACTGAGCGGAAATACAGGAAGTAGTGGAGGACCTCACTTGCATTTTGAAATTCGTGACGCTGATTCAAAAGCACTTAATCCATTATGGTTTGGATACGAAATAGCAGATAATCAGCCTCCTGCGGTGTATCAGTTATGGGCATACTCTTTGGACAACAAAACGCAAATTAACGGTTCACAAGTTCCGCAATCCATTCACTTTACAAAGCAACCCGATGGTAGTTTTTTGGCAGAATCAGTTACCGCTGAAGGGTTTTTAGGTTTAGGTATTCAAGCTATTGATAGGCAAGATTTGACTTATCATAATAATGGGGTTTATAAAGTTACCTTGCAACTCAATGGAACCACTCAGTTGCAATACGTATTTGACCAATTGGATTTTCAACAAGGACGATACATAAATACATTTATTGATTATCAGCAACTTATTGAAAATAAGTCACGTACTCAATTGTTATATAAAACGAAAAGCAATCCGCTAAAAGGCATATATTCTGTACTCAAAAATGATGGAAAACTAGAAATTTTGGACGGACTTTCCTATATGGCAACTGTAATTGTTGAGGATTTTAATAAGAATCAAACCCGTATCAATATTCCAATAACGGGCAAAAAAAGCCCCATAACCGAACAAAAGCTCCCTGAAGAAGGAAAACTTTTGGTAGCTAAACGTGACCAGTATTTTACCTTAGATAAAGCTAATGTTTATTTTCCAGTAAATACTTTTTATGAAGATTTCCTCATTCAAATAGAAAATAAAAACGATACCATTCGGATACATTATCCTAAAATACCTGTACATCGTTTTTATAACTTAACTATTGAAAATACACGTTTTGCGGCAGAAGAGTTGCCTAAGGTATTTATCGCTTATGTTAATGAAAAAAATAAAATAGCATATGAAAATACAGTACGCAAAGGGCAAACGTTCTCTACCCGAACCCGAAATTTAGGAACTTTCGTGCTGATGAAAGATGACATCGTGCCTGAGGTAACTCCTATAAACTTCAAAAATGGGGCTTGGGTTACTGATAATACGCTACAAGTAGCTATAAAAGATGAACTTAGTGGTATTGCTCAATATACGGCAACTTTGAATGGAGCTTGGGTTTTGTTTGAGTACGAAGCTAAAAAAGGAGTACTTACCTTTGATTTTTCGGATATTGATACCTCAAAGACGGATACATATCAGCTTGAACTGAAAGTAGCTGATAATGTAGGTAATGAACAAGTACTAAAAATGTCTTTTCGTAAGAAGTAATATTTCTTTTTGCTCAAAGGCAATATTTAGTAAAAAACCTTTCGGAAATTGTAAATTTCTGAAAGGTTTTTGTTTTATTGTGCTTGATAATTAAAGAGTTATTTTAAAACTTCTTTCACTTTGTCAGCAGCCTCTTGGAACATAATTGCTGAGTGTACTGCTAATCCTGAGTTGTCTATCATTTCTTTAGCAATTTCGGCATTGGTACCTTGTAGCCTTACGATAATAGGTACTTGAATCTCTGCCCCCATATTTTTGTAAGCATCAATAATACCTTGGGCTACTCTGTCGCAGCGAACAATTCCACCAAAAATGTTTACCAAAATGGCTTTTACTTTTGGGTCTTTCAGAATGATTCGGAAAGCGGTTTCCACGCGTTTGGCGTCAGCAGTACCCCCTACGTCCAAAAAGTTGGCAGGTGAACCTCCCGCTTGTTTAATCAAATCCATAGTTGCCATAGCCAGCCCAGCTCCGTTGACCATACATCCTACGTTGCCATCTAAAGCTACATAGTTAAGTCCTGCTGCTTTGGCTTCTACCTCTATAGGGTTTTCCTCACGTAAATCACGCATTTGGGCATATTGTTTATGGCGATAAAGCGCGTTATCGTCTAAAGTAATTTTGGCGTCTACAGCTAAAATTTTATTATCGGACGTTTTCAGTACAGGGTTGATTTCGAAAAGATTAGCGTCAGAGGCAACATAAGCATTGTATAAGGCAGTCACAAATTTAACCATATCTTTGAACGCTTCACCAGAAAGCCCTAAATTGAATGCTATTTGTCTGGCTTGGAAAGGTAATAATCCAACGGCAGGGTCAATTTCCTCTGTAAAAATAAGATGTGGCGTTTTTTCAGCTACCGCTTCAATGTCCATCCCTCCTTCGGTGGAGTACATAATCATATTTTTACCTTTAGCTCTGTCCAGTAATACCGATATATAGAATTCGGCAGGTTGGCTCTCACCAGGATAGTAAACATCTTCAGCGATAAGTACTTGGTGTACTTTTTTCCCTTCGGCAGGAGTTTGAGGGGTTACCAAATTCATTCCGATAATTTGCTCAGCAATGGGTTCAACCTCTTGTAGCCCTTTGGCTAACTTTACTCCGCCTCCTTTTCCACGTCCACCTGCGTGAATTTGAGCTTTAACTACATACCACTGTGTTCCTGTTTCGTCGGTAAGTTGTTTTGCTGCATCTACTGCTTCTTTTGGGCTTTGAGCCACGATACCGCGTTGTACACGCACTCCGAAGCTTGAAAGTATTTCTTTTCCTTGATATTCGTGTAAATTCATCTGTAATTGATTTGATAACTTCACAAATGTAAAAAACTATTCCGAATATCTGTAATGATTATTTAAAAAATGTATTCCAAACGCTGTTTTTTACTTTATGAAAGATATTATCTTTTGTTTTATTTGTCTGATATTCAAAGTTTTGTTTAGTAGTTTTTAAGATTTTTTCTGATTAAAAAGGTATATCGTTATCGTTTTCATTACCTAAAGTACTGTTTCCGAAGGCATCTTGACTAGATGGAGTAGGGAGGAAGCCACTACTAAAAACATCACTATCGTTCATTTTCGAACCGATTTCTTCGAAAGGCATATCCATTTCATCTAAGTTATCGAATTTACCAAAATGCCCCAAAAATTTCAATCGGATGTTTTCCAAACCACCATTACGGTGCTTTGCAACGATAAATTCGGCTTGATTTTTAGTGGGGGTTCCTGCCTCATCGTCCCATTCTTCAATTTTATAGTATTCGGGTCGATATATAAACGATACAATATCAGCATCTTGCTCAATTGCTCCCGATTCACGAAGGTCAGAAAGCAATGGGCGTTTGGCTTGTCCTTGCCGCGTTTCTACGGCACGTGAGAGCTGCGAAAGCGCAATTACAGGAATGTTTAACTCCTTTGCTAAAGCTTTTAAATTTCTGGAAATGGTTGAGATTTCTTGTTCACGATTTCCGCCTACGCCCTTAGAGGCGTTTGCCGTCATCAACTGTAAGTAATCAATAATGATGAGTTTAATGCCATATTGAGAGGCTAATCTTCGGGCTTTGGCACGGAGATCAAAAATGGAAAGCGACGGGGTGTCATCAATATATAAAGGAGCTTTTTCTAAGTCTTTTACTCGGGAGTTGAGCTGGTCCCATTCGTGAAGCTCTAATTTTCCAGTACGTAATTTTTCTGATGAAAGTTCCGTTTCTGATGAAATCAAACGTGTGATAAGTTGTACGGAAGACATTTCCAAAGAAAAGAAAGCCACAGGAATGTTCTGCCCCACGGCAATATTGCGCGCCATAGAAAGGGTCAGGGCTGTTTTTCCCATACCAGGTCTTGCTGCAATGATAATCAAATCGCTCGCTTGCCAACCTGAAGTAAGTTTATCCAATTTGGTAAATCCTGAGGGAACACCACTAAAAGTATCTTTTCTGTTGGAAAGTTCTTCGATTTTTTTCAGCGCTTGTTTGACCAAATCCTCTGCCGATTCAGTAACCCCTTTTAAGTTTTTCTGTCCTACGTCGTAGAGTTTAGACTCTGCTGAATCTAATAAATCCAATACATCAATGGTTTCATCATAAGCATCTTGGATGATTTCTGAAGAGATGCGTATTAGACTGCGTTGTATGAATTTTTGTAAGATGATACGAGAGTGCGCCTCAATATGTGCCGATGACCCTACCTTTAAAGTAAGTTGAATCAGGTAATATTCGCCTCCTACAGCTTCCAAATTACCGTCTTTACGCAATTGTTCGGTAACAGTGAGTAAATCTACGGGTTGCGAACTCTTAAAAAGGCTATGAATGGCTTGATAAATGTATTGATGTTGAGGTTTGTAAAAAACTTCAGGACTAAGAATGTCAATGGCTTCATCAACTCCTTTTTTGTCAATCATCATAGCGCCAAGCACGGCTTGTTCCAAATTCAAATCCTGCGGAGGTACTTTTCCTCGTTCCAGATTGATTAGTGTTGCGCCTTCGGGTATGGGTTTAGGGTATGTTTTTGTTTCTTTCATAGCGCGAATTTAGTAAAAAAAGAATCTCTTTTTTTCTAGATTATAAACTGATTTTGTTAATAATATTTTGCTTTTTGTTGATAACCATAAAAAATCCCTGAAAAACAGCTGTTATTTTTCAGGGACTTTTGAGCGATATCTTTTGCTATCATTCTTTGAAAACACCCATATTCAGGTATTTATCCATACGTTTTTCAATGAGTTTGTCTGTTGGTAACTTTTTGAGTTCTTCGTAAGTTTCCAAAATCACTTTTTTAACGGTAAGGAAAGTAGTTTCTCTATCGGAGTGAGCTCCTCCTAATGGTTCCTTGATGATGTCATCTACCAATTTGAGTTTTTTCATATCTGGGGCGGTGAGCTTTAAGGCTTCTGCTGCCTCTTTTTTATATTCCCAACTTCTCCAAAGAATGGAAGAGCACGATTCGGGCGAAATTACCGAATACCAAGTATTTTCTAACATAAATACGCGGTCACCGATGCCAATGCCTAATGCCCCACCTGAGGCTCCTTCTCCAATGATTAGCACAATTACAGGAACTTTTAATCTTGACATTTCTAAAATGTTACGCGCAATAGCTTCGCCTTGCCCGCGTTCTTCGGCCTCTATTCCTGGGTAGGCTCCTGGAGTGTCCACAAAACAAACGATAGGAATTCCGAATTTCTCTGCCGATTTCATCAGCCGTAATGCTTTGCGGTATCCTTCGGGGTTTGCCATTCCGAAATTGCGATACTGCCGCATTTTGGTATTGGCTCCCTTTTGTTGTCCGATTACCATAAAACTTTGATTGTCAATTTTTCCGAAACCTCCAATCATAGCTTTATCATCTTTTACGTTTCTATCACCGTGAAGCTCTAAAAAGGTATCTCCACACAGAGCATTTATATAGTCTAAAGTATATGGTCGAGACAAATGACGCGAAAGCTGAACCCTTTGCCAAGGTGTTAGGTTTCCGTAAATTTCTTTTTTAGTTTGTATCAGTTTTTTTTCGAGCTTTTTACAAGCATCGCTCATATCCACATTGCTTTTATCGCCAATGATGGCACATTTTTCCATTTGCTCTTCCAGCTCCTTAATTGGTAATTCAAAATCTAAATATTCCATTGGTGCATTGTTTGAGTTACATCCGAGCAAATGTACAAATAAAATCTGTATAGATGTGAAAAAAAGTTTAAAATTATCCGTTTTTTACGTCTAATAATTTCGTTATAAAGGTTTTATATTTTATTTTAGTGATATTCAAAAAATATGAGGCATTACAACTAATGCCTCATTTCAAGAATTTTACGTTTGTTTGTTTGAAATCAATTATTTTGAGATTTAGTTATTAGATCTTTTTAGGTTAAAATTCGAAATTAGCGTCATCGGCATTAAAATCTTGCTGACGACGTTGTTTCTGTTGCATTTTCATATTGCCAAATCGGTAAGTAAAGTTCAGTAAAATCTGGCGTTTGCGCCACTGCATTTCCGAATGTGAAAACACGTTTTTGGTTCGAGTATCAGCAACCATTTTTTGGCTATTGAAAAGGTCACTAACGTTTAATGAAAGTGTACCTTTTTTGTTTAACACCTCTTTGCTGAGCGCTAAATTTGCCGAGAGCATTCCCTCACGTTCCGATTGTGCCGACTTTCGTGGGGCACTATAACTGATGTTGGTTTGAAAATCAATTTTGTAAGGTAGAGGTAACTTAGCAGTTAAGCGGGTTGACCAAGAAGTATCTTGGGTGTCAAAATTTTGATTGACAGTATTTCCTAAGTAATTCACATAGCTGTAATTTCCTGCTGTTTTAGAATGGAAGAAATTAACATTCCACATAAATCGCCAACTGGTTTTCGGGGTGTATGTAGCGGTGAATTCTACTCCTAATCGGTCTTCATCGGATAGGTTGATGGGGCGACGGAGCATCACGGGTACCGAGATGGGTTGGGAAGGGTTCTGCGGATTGACAATTTCTACAAAGTTTCCAGTTTCAAGGGCAATCATTTCAAAAACTTGCGTGGAATGATTGTAATAAACGGACGAATTCAAGCTAAACTTATCCCAACGTTTCAGATAAGCCACTTCGTAAGCATTGGTGTAGGTTGGGTCAATATCGGGGTTTCCACCGAAGAGGTTGGTGCTGCTTGAACGCGAAACGAACGGATTGATAAAACGTGACCACGGACGGCGCAAACGACGACTATAACTTAAGCTAAGTTGTTGGTTTTCTGAGAATTCGTGTCCAATGTAAATCGAAGGAAATAATCCGGCATAGTTTTTTGAAAAATCCTCTCCTGTAGTTTTTAAGGTGGAATTCAATTGGGTGTGTTCCAATCGTAATCCGCCCATAAAATTCCATTTTCCTTTTTTAGTACCAAATTGACTATAAAAAGCATTGATAATTTGGTCGAAAGCAAATTCATTACTGAAATTGGGGTTTACGCTCAAATGCCCTAAAGCATTGATTGTGCCTACGGTATAGTCAATATTATTGTCATCAATGGTGGCACGATATCCAGCTTCGAATTGTGTTTTTTTATCTTTCCCTATAGGAAGTACATAATCCACTTGAACTAAATGACTTTTCGAATGGTCTTTGTTGATTATTTTTTCGGTAGGAAGATGCGTATTTGTGGTCAATACGGTTTCCGTAATTATAGCCTCTTCATTTTCTTTTGAGGTTGAAAATTGATAGTCGGCGGTAAGTTTATGTCCTGCTTCATTGAATCGGTGTTCAAAATTAAAAGCATACTGAAAACGATGGTCAGTACCCGTTTCATTCTGGTCACGATAACGTTTTACGGTTAGTACCTTGTTAGAGTTGTAATTTGCGTAATCGGTTTTGACCAAATCGTCAGAGTTTCTGTTGCCATAAATTATGGTATTGGTAATGGAGGTTTTATCGTTAAAACGATATTCTGCACCAAGGTTAATATTGAGTCCTTTACGTAATCTATCGGTAGCTCTGTATTCATCTTGATAGTTGGAAATTAAGCCAGTACTCGTATCGAAGTTTTGCTGATTGTAGGCGGTATATCCTGGTGAATTTCGGTAGCTGTAAGCAGTGTTGTTAAAAAATGTCCAGTCGCGTTTTCTGAGGTTCAAATTTACCGATGCTCCGTAATTATCAGGATGCCCTAAAGTGAGTGTACTTGAGCCCATAAACCCAATGGCACTTCCTTTTTTTAAGATGATATTGATAATTCCAGCAGTCCCTTCAGCATCGTAACGCGATGAAGGATTAGTAATTACCTCTACTTTCTCAATGGATTCAGCAGGTAATTGGCGTAATGCCTCATCGTTCATTCCTGAAAGGGCAGAGGGCTTACCATTGATTAGAATACGAACGTTTTCATTACCGCGTAAACTAACTTTCCCTTCAACATCTACCGATACGGAAGGAACATTATCCAGCACATCTGAAACTGACCCACCTTTTACGGTCATATCTTGCCCTACGTTATAGATTTTTTTATCCAAGTGAAGCTCTACTGTGGTACGTTCAGCTGTGAGTGTAACTCCATCTAAATCAGTAATATCTTCTTTAAGAATGATGTTTCCTAAGTTTTTATTTTCAGAAAGATTAAAATTTTTGATTTCGTAGGTTTTATACGAAAAAAACTGAATTTTAATATGATAGATTCCTTTTGGGGCTTCTATTTTAAAGTTTCCTTTCGGATCGGTAACACCTCCTGTAATGCCTTTTGGGTTTTGAATGGGTTCCAGCACGATGGTGGCATATTCGAGTGGTTCGTTGGAATTGCCATCGGTTACACGTCCGGTTACGGAAAATTGTTGCCCCCACGCTGTGGTGGTTACCAACGCCAATAAAAGCAGTATTTTTTTCATATAATGTCAGTTTTTATATTGTTTTTGGGTAAGACGTTATTTTTTTTTAATGGTTTAACGCTGTGAATCATTTTTTCTTGAAAAAAATATTTTTTAGGATAAAGATGTTGAATTTTAGTGTTTTATATGATTTTATGTTTTTTAAATAATTGCTTTTGCTTAAAAATTTGTACCTTAGCCCTTTTAAAACAATCGCCTTTCCTTGAGGTAAGGTTAAAACCAAACGATGTTTCATCAATAAAAGATATTTCGTTGAAAATAAGAGGATTTTTTCTAAAAAAGAATAAAAAATACAGTTACACTCCCCGATATTACGAAGGGAAAGACATCGGTAATGTGTACGAATTGGACTCGCGTATTCGTAAATATCGGGATACGCCCAACAATAATCATTTTACAGAACAATGGAAAGAGATGCGTGCCGAGAGTCGTAACCGAGGCAATCGAGAAATTAACAGAACGCTTATCATTGTGCTGATTGTGTTGTTATTACTGGTTTTGTATATTTTTGATTTCGATTTATCATTTTTTACTACTTCCAAATGACAGATGTAATTCGTTTACTACCCGACCACGTGGCTAATCAAATTGCGGCAGGTGAGGTTATTCAGCGTCCTGCCTCGGCGGTAAAAGAATTACTGGAGAATGCCATTGATGCTCAATCTACTGAGATTAAACTCATCATTAAAGATGCGGGTAAAACATTGGTGCAAGTTATTGATAACGGAATAGGAATGAGTGTAACTGATGCTCGTTTGGCTTTTGAGCGTCACGCTACCTCCAAAATTCAATCTGCGGAAGATTTGTTTACACTCCGTACCAAAGGGTTTCGGGGTGAGGCACTTGCTTCCATAGCGGCTATTGCTCACGTTGAGATGATTACCAAACGTGCTGCAGATGAACTAGCTACCGAAATTCGTGTAGAAGGTAGTAAATTCACCTATCAGGAACCTTGTGTGGCAGGTAATGGTACTTCGGTGGCGATGAAAAATTTGTTTTTCAACATTCCTGCTCGACGAAATTTTTTAAAATCCGATTCGGTGGAATTACGCCATATTATTGATGAATTTCATCGAGTGGCATTAGCTCACCCGAACATACATTTTTATATGTATAATAATGGTTCAGAGCTTTTTAATCTGCCCGTTTCAAATTTCAGACAAAGGGTGGTCAACCTTTTTGGGGTTAAAACTAATGAAAAACTAGTTCCCATAGAGGAAGAAACTCCTGTGGTTAAAATCAGCGGATTTGTAGTAAAACCCGAACACGTTAAAAAAACGAAACCTTTACAATTTTTACTAGTTAATGACCGTTTTATAAGAAGCCGATATTTGAATCACGCTATTACTTTAGCCTATGAAGGATTGTTAGCCTCGCAGGTACAACCCGAGTATTTTATTCGTTTGGAAATGAATCCGGCAACTATCGATATCAATATTCATCCGACCAAAACTGAAATCAAATTTGAAGACGAACATACCATTTATGCGATGTTAAAATCGGCAGTCAAACACGCTTTGGGGCAATTTAATGTAATGCCAACGCTTGATTTTGAGAAAGATGCATCGGTAGATATTCCGTATTCGTATAAAGAAAAATTACCTGTATTTCCTACCATATCGGTAGATCCTAACTTTAATCCGTTTAAAGCAGAAAGCAAAACCAATCTTCCAGTGGGTAGTTATATGAAAAAGTCTAATCCTACGTGGGAAAGCATTTATTCCGGATTGCAAGAAGCGGTTGATACGTTTGAGCCTCAGGTGGTTGAAAGTAGAATTTTTACAGAGGAATCCTACGAATTACAATCGGCTAATACTAAAAAGATTATTTCTTTTGGTAAAAAATATTTAATCACCACTTTAGGGCAGGAAGTATTGATTATCAATATCAGCAGAGCACATCAGCGGGTTTTGTATGATGAATTTTTAAAGAAAATGGAAGCCACTTGTGTGGCAAGTCAGCAATTGATGTTTCCGCTTGAAATTTCGTTTTCAAAATCGGATATTGAGCGGATAACGGCTATGAAATCTCTTTTTGAGAGTATTGGTTTTATGTTTGATATCCAGCAAGATAATTTACTTTTTACAGGGATTCCATTACACGTTTCTGACAATGAAGTCGCCGATTTATTTCACGAACTTATAGCCAATGATGAAGTGATTTTTACCGACCAAGAAGAGGCACAAAAAATCGCTTTTGCTAAAAAAATTAGTAAAAGTTTGGCTTTCAGAACAGGGCAAAATCTTACCGATGAAGAGCAAGAAACGCTCATTAACCGCCTTTTTGCTAGTTCAGAGAGTTTGGTTTCTCCTTTCGGAAAACGCATTTATACCACTTTAACTAGTAACGACTTAGATAAATATTTTTAAACCAATAACTATGGAACGCATCACACAAGCAATTAAACATTTGATAATCATAAATGTAGTTTTATTTTTTGTTGCAGAATTGGGGCTTGTACTGCATCTGAAAGAACTTATGGCAATTTGGTATTTTCAAAATCCAAATTTTCATCTTTGGCAGTTTGTCACCCATATGTTTATGCACGGTGATTTGATGCATTTGTTCTTCAATATGTACGCATTGTGGGCTTTTGGTACGCCTTTGGAAAGCATTTGGGGGAAACAAAAATTTTTATTTTTTTATTTTTCGTGCGGAATTGGTGCTGCACTGATGCACTTGGGGGTCAATTATTACTACTATCAACAAGGGGTAGAGGCTTTAACTGCGGTAGGGGTTCCGTTAGAAAATATTAACGAATTGGCAGCAGAAGGAAAGTACTTAGTAGCTTGGAGTGATATCGTTTCGATGTCAACCTTAAAAAATATGGTTGAAGCCTATGCCATACCTGCTGTAGGGGCTTCGGGAGCAATTTATGGTATTTTGGTGGCTTTCGGAATGATGTTTCCTGAGGCTCGTTTGATGCTTTTTTTACTTCCTATTCCTATAAAAGCGAAGTATTTTATCCCAATTTTGGTAGGAATTGATTTGTTTTCGGGAGTAACTGGATTTTCTATTTTTGGTGGTAATGTTGCGCATTTTGCTCACGTTGGCGGAGCGCTCATTGGTTTCATTATAATGTGGTATTGGAAGAAAAACTCATTTAATCATCACCGTTGGGACAAATAACGAAACAATTATGAACAAAATCAACAAATATTGGCGAGAAATGACTATTTCAGAAGGTGTAATTCTGATTTGCGTTGCGGTATTTTTGATTTTGAAAAGCATTACATTATTTGGTTTTTTAACTGAAAATCAGATAAGTATTTGGGTAGGGCTATCACAAAATACCAATCAATTTTTCTTAAAGCCTTGGACGATTATCACCTACGCTTTTCATCACGCCAGTTTCTCACATTTGTTTTGGAATATGTTTTTACTATTTTTTGTAGGACAAATATTTCTGAACTTATTCCATAAAAAACAATTTTTAAGCACTTATTTTTTAGGAGTCATCTTTGGAGGAATTACGTTTCTGTTGGTATATCGATTCTTTTTCAATGATTTAGAGAATACGGTTTTGGTGGGGGCTTCAGGAGGGATAATGTGTTTGCTCATATTTTTGTGCACTACCGTTCCTAATTATGGGGTAAATTTATTGTTTAACCTTCGTGTTAAGCTTTGGCATATAGGCGTATTTATGATTGTGTTTGACGTTTTACAAATTTCTTCGAACACAAGCGGACGAATTGTTCACTTTGGAGGGGCTTTGGCAGGGCTACTGTGGGGGCTTTATACACGTCAGTTGCGTTTTAAAAGTTCTAAAAAGAATTGGCTGAAATTAACAAAAAAAAACAAATCCTCCAAGGTGCTGAAAGTACAAAAAAAATCGGTCATTCAAGCCGATATTACTTCAAAACTTTCCGAGCAACAACGCTTAAAACAGCATAAAATCAATATAATTTTAGAGAAAATTAACCGTAGCGGATATGCCGCTTTGAGCGAAGAGGAAAAGAAATTTTTGTTTGAAGCCAGTAAAGAAATGAATCCTTAAAAAGACATTGCTTCACGGATAGCCTCTAATATTTTTTCAGGGCATCGGGTGGGACGCCAAGTTTTTACATCTACGAAAACCAAGGTAGTATTTGCCGTTGAAATGACTTCTTCTTTTTCGTTAAGTATTTCATAATCAAATTCTATTTTTGTAGAAGGAAGATTTTTAATTTGTGTTCGTATGGTAAGTATCTCATCATACAAAGCAGGTTTTTTGTAGTTGATTTGTAGCGAAACCACAGGAAGCATAATACCTTCTTCTTCCAATTGTTTGTAAGACACACCTAATTTTCGTAACCATTCTACACGCCCCAGTTCAAGATATTGCGGATAGTTACCGTAATAGATTACTCCCATTTGATCCGTTTCGCTGTAACGTGTACGTACTTGATAATCAAAACAAAGATTTTTCATATTTTATAAACTAAAATTTATTAACAAAAAATAACATTTTCCTATCGTGAAAAAAAATGAAAAAGTCAAGAGTTAAATCATTTTTTTTATCCAAAAAATATCTACAACTTTGCTAACTAAAATTTGAGGGTGAATTCGCCCTTGATTTTTCAGCTCAAAATTTCAGTTACCAAAAGTAAACTTTTTTTCAAACAAATGAATAACTCTGCGGAAAATGTGTGGAAAAATTGTCTTGTTTTTATAAAAGACAATATTGACGATCGGGCGTATGAAACCTGGTTTGCGCCTATTGTACCTATTAGGTTGAAAGAGAATTCGTTAACCATACAGGTGCCGTCGCGTTTTTTT